>JAQURW010000214.1 GCA_028715425.1 Candidatus Omnitrophota bacterium | reverse complement strand
GAGCCGGCTTGATGAACGGGTACGGGCAGGCGAAGAGATCCAGCTGAACGTCGACGGGCTGGATGTGCTGGGGCGTCAGGATTTCTCGAGGCTTGTTTTGATCGACCGGCCGAGCCTGGACCGGAAAAATCAGCAAGGCCATGTCGGGATCTCACGCAATTGTGTTTACCTTACGCGCAAGGCGTTTCGGAAAAGCCTGACAGGATCAAATAACTACCTGAACCATGAAGTTAAGGAACTTTCGCTCTGGCGGCAGTGGGCTGTCGACCATAGCGTCCGGCTCAATGAAGCGCGGGAAAAAGGATGGCATGTCGCGGCACGGATCCATCTTGAGGCGAACCTGGAGTACCCGGTGCATCCTGATAAAGAATTGATAGCGGACGATGAGGATCTGAGCTTTTTCTCATTGAATGACGGTACCTTGGAAGCCATCAAACAAGCTATCATTGATCCGTCCGTCGATACTGGAAGAAAGATCGAAGCGCTCCGGGAGTTACAAGAGGCGTATACTTTTCAGTATGGCGATCGTTTTAGTATAGTATTAGCCGTCGGCAAGATATGCCCCTGCCTTGACGAAGTCCTGGCAGCATCTCATGAGTCGCCTGAATTATGGGATGCAATAGATGAACTGTTAAAAACATGTATCGAATGCGACTATTCGTCGGAAAGCGACAAGGAAAAAATTGCAAGGGTATATGTGCGCCTTATCGAAAATCCCGGCACCGGCCGGCATATCGTCGAGAAGGTAATGGCGACCTGCAGGGAGTGGTGCGGATCAGGTAAACTCGTCGGAGCCGGGATCATACGGAGTGTGCTCTTTTCGGGCAAGGAACACCTGAGTCCGTATATGTCCATGGCAGGCGAGTCGCTGATCGTTTTGGGCGAGATGCACCGTTACGGTCAAGGTCTCGGGGCAATGGCCGATATCCTCATCGCGGATGCCAGAGTGCCTTTTGCATTGACCAAGAGAGTTTTGCAGAGCAGGCTGCGTTTCCTCATGGTTGCTCCGACATTTGATTCTGAAAAAGCAGGAGAGCTTATTACGGTCTTTGTGAAAAAGACCGGCCGCACTAAAAAAGAGGGCCGTAACGCCGCATTGCAGGGGCTTTCTGATGTCTATGATAGTTTGATCCCTCGACACCAGGCAATGATTGCCAACCTTTTACTAACGTATAGAAGCAAAATACTCGGCGCGATAGCCGATGACCGGGCGGTGATCCTGCGCACTGCGAGCCCGGACACGACCTATTATTTGTTCCAGGAAGGCGCTTTTGTCAATGCGCTTTTTGACGAGGGATATGGCAAGGCCATGGCGCTTAAACGGAGGCTATACGCTACCGAGCGTTCCACGATGAAAAAGGTGCGGCTTGAAGATGCGGAGCTGATAAGGCAAATAGGGAAAGGTGAACTGCCGGACCCGCCGGATACGGCTGTCGCCCGGACTGTTTATAAACTCCCCTGGCCTGATTTCTGCGCCATGATGGCGAAACATTATAGCATAATTCACGACCCTGACCGGACCCAAGAGTGCAAGGAGGCACTGAGGGAATATTTTGCCCAAAAAGAACAGAGAAAAACAACGCCCCCGACGGCAGGAAATGGCGGCGATACTGGAATTGTCTTAAATATGAGAGGGCTTCTCACGCTCGCCGGCCTCGGCCTCGGCTACGCCGTCGGCTCGGCCTACGGCCTGTGGTGGGGGGCGGCTATCGCCCTCGGCGCCGGTTTAATTGATTTATTTCCGCATTATGTAGCTTACTGGATCAAAAAAGCTATTTTAAAAACCATTAGGGGCGTTAGTCCTGGGGTCCATTACTTTTTTCTTGCTGGGTATAATAGAAATATAAGTACCTGGCTGGACAGGACGCTCTATAAAATAATCTGGGCTATTTCACCTGAATTTTATGTGTCGATTCTAAAATTCTTCTCTGCCTCAGGCGGCAAACAGTCAGCGTCTCTTATGGCGGAACTTAAAAAATTACTTCTTATGACAACACAAAGTTTAGCGTTTACCAGCACCGTGACTCTGCAAGGCATGAAAACGACTGTATTGAGTCTGTCGGTCCCGCCTGTCTTGAAGGAACTCGCTTTAAGTATACTAGTCGGAACAATAGACGAGGGTTATTATATATTGCGTGATACGAGAGATATGGCAGCTGGCATTGTGCGGGATATCATACTATCGCCGGATAGCAGGCTCTCTCAGGAAGAGGAAAGCGAATTGTTCCTTGCTTATTGCCATTATGCGGTCAGGCGACAGATGAGACTTACTAACGATCTCCTGATAGCATTTGCAAAGAAATACGGCAAGACACGTATTGAAGGCACCAACGTCTTCTTGAAAAAGGCAGCCGGATGGTGCCGGACTGACGCGGACAGGCTTAACGATGAGATACTGAGGCAGATCGGCGCATTTATGCCCGAACTTATGGATGAGATCGTCGACGACCGGGCAGTCATCCTGCGTACTATCTATGAAGCTTTCTGGCATCAGGAATGGCTGGATCGCGGCAAACTTCTGGTCTTTGGCACCAAAAAAGACGCGATGCGTTTTAAAAAGGAAGCATATATCGGACATCTCCAGAACAAGGCTGCCGGTTTGAGCAGTATCCCGGACAGAGATCGGGCTTACGCGAACGTTGAGAAGGTTCGTCATGCGGATATCCCCGAGCATGCCGTGACGGTTTATAAACTTCCGTGGAACGATTTCTGCGCCTTTATGGACGACCATTCTGACCTGGCCCATGACCCGGCAAAGGCAGAGGAGTGCATGGTGGCCTTAAAGGAATATTTTGTCGAAAAAAAGAACACTAACATCGCCGACGACGGCTCGCTGGAACGCCATGACAAGGTCGTCGAGACCATCCGGGAGGCGGTCGGGGAAATAGCCATGGACCAGTTGCGCGTCAGGGCAGAGCGGGAACATCTCGATCCGGCGCAGGTCCGTGAAGAAGAAGAGTACATAAAAGGAAGGCTCGACCGGTACGAGGACATAGGACTTCCTGTCGATAACGTCCATGTCTACCGGATCTGGCCGGAAACGACCGTGATCGTCATAGACCGCGATAACCTCGACGGTATCAGCCAACAGGCGCATGCCGGCATATACCGCGACCAGATCTACATTACCCGCAAGGCCTTCGAGGCGTGCGTGATGGGCTGGTGCAATTATCTGCGGCATGAACAGGAAGAACTTTCATTGTGGCATACCTGGGCCATCCAAAACGAGATCGCTTATAAAGATGCAAGGACCCGCGGCGGAGCGGTCGTGGCTGCCGAGATCCACAAAAAGGCCATGAAAAAATATCCTGTCAACCCCGGTGAAACAGCAGATTTCTTTACGGCAGAGAAATGCAAAAATATGATTCTTGCCGATACGTATATGTGGAGCGAGAAAAGAGAGGCTTTAAATCATCTTGAAAAGGCGTTCGAAAAGGGGGACATGCGCTGCGCCCGGATATTGGCCGGCATGGTCATAAGTGACGACCCTGCGGTTTCTGGCGAACGTAAAGAGGATATCGTAGAGTATTTCGACATGGTTTACGGACATTGTATCCCTACTGCCGGCGAGGGGTATATGGTTGATCCTGAGAAGGTATGTGACCGGGAGAATTCGGCGCTACTCCGCGATATTGTCATCCATGCGAAAACGCCGGACGACCCCCTCAAGAATAAAATAATAGACATCCTGGTTACAAGGGTTGTTGACGGCAAGGAGGGCGCCGACGGAATTTTAAAACAGATGGCGATGGATAACGCTGTGGCGCCGCAGTGGCGGATAGAAATACTCAGGCGGCTGGTCCGCAGCTGGACATTCGACCGGAAAGAACCCGCCCAGGCAGCGCTTATCGAGTGGGTCCCTGACCTTAAGAACATGGTTTTGGATGAAAAAACCCCCGCGCCGCTTGCATCTGCGGCTATCAGTTCTTTAAGCACGGTGGATACAGAAAAGACCCTGTACATTATCGAACTGGTCGGCGGGCTGGCAGCGCTTGCCCGGGACCCTGTTGCGAGAGAAAACGCGTTAATATATTTGGGGCAAGGCGCCGGAATGGGGGCTGCCGATGCGTTGAAAGCGCTGGAAAATATGATAACGGACGGCGATGTCCCTCTGGACCTTCGCGTTGAGGCTGCCACGAAACTCGGCAAGCTTTTGACAAGCAGCCCTGTTTCTCCG
>JAQURW010000030.1 GCA_028715425.1 Candidatus Omnitrophota bacterium | reverse complement strand
TATTCTTGAAGAAGAGCTTAAATCTCAGTCAAACGAAATCTTTGTAACGACCGATGACGGGTCCTACGGCCGCAAGGGATTCACCACGGATGTACTGAAAGAGCTGCTCGGCGCGGGAACGTATGCACTCGTTTATGCGGTAGGCCCTCTGCCGATGATGATGCGGGTAGGCCAGGTAACCAAACAGTTCGGCGTAAAGACCGTAGTCTCACTGAACGCCGTTATGGTGGACGGCACCGGTATGTGCGGATGTTGCCGCGTTACCATCGACGGCAAGGTCCAATTCAGTTGTGTCGACGGCCCGGAATTCGATGCGCATAAAGTTGATTGGGATGAGCTCCTTAAACGCAGCCGGATGTATTGCACCCAGGAAAAACATATCTGTAATTTAAATAAACCATGAAACGTAAACCGGTTAACGTCAGAGAACAGGATCACGTAACCCGCGCCGGGAATTTCAGCGAAGTCGTCCAGGGGTACACGGAAGAAGAGGCGCTGGGTGAAGCCGTGCAGTGCCTCCAGTGCAAAAATCCGGTCTGCATAACCGGATGTCCCGTTGGAATCGATATAAAGAAATTCATCGGCCAGATATGCGCCAAAGACTACCCGGGTGCGTATTTTACCATTCGGGAGAAGAATAACTTTCCGCTTATCTGCGGCCGCGTATGTCCTGCCGAATACCAGTGCCGTAAGGCATGTGTCCTGACTAAAAAGGGGTTGCCGTTTGCCGGTGAAAATGCCATCAATATCCATTTCCTTGAACGGTTTATCGGCGATTATGGAAGGAAGCATAACCTCACTGCCCCTCTCAAGAAGGATGACAAACTTGCCTCTAAAAAAGTGGCGGTCGTCGGTTCGGGTCCTGCCGGGCTTTCGTGCGCGGGCGAGCTCGCGCGTGTCGGCGTAAAGGTAACGATGTACGAAGGGCTGCATCGGCCCGGAGGGGTGCTCTGTTACGGTATTCCGCCGTTCCGCCTGCCGCAGGATGTGATGGATTATGAGATCGATTATTTAAAGACCATCGGCGTCGATATAATTCAGAATGTCATTATCGGCAAAACTAAATCGCTCGATCAGCTCTTCCGGGACGGTTATTCTGCGGTATTCCTGGGGCTTGGCGCGGGGACGCCGTCATTTTTGGGGATTCCGGGAGAGAACCTTTGCAATGTATATTCTGCCAATGAATTCTTAACGCGGGCAAATCTTATGAAGGCGTATGAGTTCCCGAAGGCGCATACACCTATTAATATAGGGGCGCACATTATCGTGATAGGAGGCGGCAACACGGCCATGGATGCCGCCCGTGTTGCGGTCAGGATCCAAAGGATGAAGGGGATCGAGCCTAACGTTACCGTTGTCTATCGGCGGACCGAAAACGAGTTGCCGGCACGGCGCCTTGAGATCGCGCACGCGAAAGAAGAAGGCGTGAAATTCGAATTTCTGGTAGCGCCGAAAGCGTTTATCGGCGACGAATACGGCTCTGTCCGCAAGCTGGTAAGCCTGCGATGCCGGCTCGGCGAACCGGATTCAAGCGGCCGCCGGCGCCCTGTGCCTATCGAAGGAAGTGAATTTGAGATCAATTGCGATGTCGCTGTCCTGGCCATCGGGTTACAGGCAAATCAGATTCTCAATAAAGCGACCCCGGCGCTCAAGACCGATAAATACGGCGACATCATCGTACATCAGGAAACAATGGAGACCTCGATACCGAATGTGTACGCCGGCGGCGACATCGTCGGCGGCGAAGGCACGGTCATCGAGGCCATGAGCATGGGCAAAAAAGCGGCAGCCGCCATTATCGCCGGATTTCTGAAATAACCGGCTTATAAAATTCTTGACATTTATACACGGGCGTGTTATAAATAGTCACTCGAATAAATGAGGACAAAGACGTCCACAGAGCTTGTGGATGTCTTTTTTTTATCAGTATCGGTGCGCAATAATTAAGCATATACTACTTAATAATAAGACAAAAACTACCGGAAGGAGAGGAAGATGAGCAAAAAAATCAAAGACTTCATGGCGCGGGTGATCAGCAAAAATCCCGGTGAGACCGAGTTTCATCAGGCGGTTCAGGAAGTTGCCGAATCGTTAATGCCCCATATCGATGCAAACCCGAAATATGATAGAGCGAAGATCCTTGAACGTATGGTGGAACCGGAGCGGGTGATCATGTTTCGTGTGCCGTGGCAGGATGATAAAGGTGAGGTTCAGGTAAACCGCGGTTTCAGGATCGAGATGAACAGCGCCATAGGACCGTATAAGGGCGGACTTCGTTTCCACCCGAGCGTCAATCTCGGTATACTCAAGTTCCTCGCCTTTGAACAGGTTTTCAAGAACAGCCTGACAACCTTGCCGATGGGCGGCGGAAAAGGCGGGTCTGACTTCGATCCGAAGGGAAAATCGGATAACGAAGTAATGAAATTCTGCCAGAGTTTTATGACCGAATTAGAGCGGCATATCGGCCCCGATACGGACGTGCCGGCAGGCGATATCGGCGTCGGCGGAAGAGAGATCGGGTTTTTGTACGGCCAGTATAAACGCCTGCGCAATGAATTTACCGGTGTATTGACCGGCAAGGGGCTCAATTGGGGAGGCAGTTTGATACGGCCCGAAGCGACCGGTTACGGCTGCGTATATTTTGTCCAGGAAATGTTGAAGACGCGGGGCGAGACCCTCAAAGGCAAGGTGTGCGCCGTTTCCGGGTCAGGCAATGTTGCCCAGTATACCGTCGAGAAGCTTATTCAACTCGGCGCGAAGGTCATTACGCTCTCGGATTCCGACGGTTTTATCTACGATGAAGGCGGTATCGACGAAAAAGAATTAAAGTGCGTTTTTGATATCAAAAACGTCAGGCGCGGCCGGATAAAAGAATGCGCCAGTGAATTCAAATGTAAATATTTCGAAAAGAAACGTCCGTGGGCGGTAGAATGCGATATCGCTTTTCCCAGCGCTACCCAGAATGAGATCAGCGGAGAAGATGCGAAAGTCCTCGTTAAGAACGGATGTGTCGCGATCGGCGAAGGCGCGAATATGCCGACGACACCAGAAGGCGTCAAGGTCTTCCAAACGGCAAAGATACTCTATGCCCCGGGCAAGGCGTCGAATGCCGGCGGTGTCGCGACCTCGGGCCTTGAGATGAGCCAGAACAGCATGAGACTCGCGTGGTCGAGAGAAGAAGTCGATAAAAGGCTGCACCAGATCATGGTCAACATCCATGAGAACTGCGTCAAATATGGAAAAGGAAAAGACAAATATATCAACTATGTGGACGGCGCGAATATCGCCGGATTCGTGAAAGTCGCCGACGCCATGCTGGACCACGGGCTGGTCTAACGGCTCGGTAACGGAAATTTTTTAAGCATAACGATAACCCGGTAAGGGGAAAGGTGTGACGAATTCATCGTCGTGCCTTTCCTCTTTTTTTTACGATTTATTTGCATTTAAAAAAATAAATGATACAATAAGGGCTTGTCAGGAACGATATGCCACTAACAAAGGAGAAAAACCATGAAAGAAAAATACAATGAAAAACCGAATTCAAGTATAGACGAGATTTACGGGATCAACGTATTTAATTTACGGACAATGCGTAATTATCTGTCTGAGAAGGCATACTCATCGCTTGTTTCGACGATCCAGGAGGGGCGGACGATCGACCCCGGTATCGCTGATGAGGTAGCGGACGCGATGAAATCATGGGCGGTCGCGAAAGGAGCGACTCATTTTACACACTGGTTCCAGCCGCTCACCGGCACGACGGCCGAAAAACACGATTCGTTCATTCAACCGGACGATGAAGGCGGCGTTATCCTTAAATTTTCCGGTAAGGAACTTATCCAGGGAGAGCCGGACGCATCGAGTTTTCCATCCGGCGGGCTCCGCGCGACCTTTGAGGCGCGCGGCTATACGGCGTGGGACCCGACAAGCCCGGCATTTATCAAAGAGGGGAAAAACAGTTCTGTCCTCTGCATCCCGACGGCATTTTACTCGTACCACGGGGATGCCCTTGATAAAAAAACGCCTCTCTTGCGGTCGACGGCCGTCCTTTCGAAACAGGTCGCGAGGCTCGCGAAACTTTTCGGTATCCAGGTTTCCCATAAACGCGCATACGCAACATTAGGACCGGAGCAGGAATATTTTTTGATCGATAAAGCATTGTATGAACGCAGGCTTGACCTGATTCAGACGGGGAGGACCCTTTTCGGCAGGAAACCAGCCAAGCACCAGCAAATGGAAGACCATTATTTCGGCGCGATAAAGACGCGTGTCATGTCGTTTATGGAAGAGGTCGACCGCGAGCTGTGGAAGATGGGCATACCTGCCAAGACACGGCACAATGAAGTATGTCCGGCCCAATACGAGATCGCCCCGGTTTTCGAGGAACAAAACCTTGCTATCGACCACAATATGATCACCATGGACGTCCTGAAGAAGGTGGCTGAGAGGCACGGATTTGTCTGTCTTCTGCACGAAAAACCTTTCGCCGGTGTGAACGGTTCGGGCAAACATAACAACTGGTCGATGTGCGGCCCCGACGGGAAAAACTGGCTGACCCCGGGCGATAACCCGCGCGAGAATGCCAAATTTATCACCATGATATGCGCGATCATGCAGGCCATCGATGACCACGGCGATATCTTGCGGGCAAGCGTCGCATCCGCGGGAAACGACCACCGCCTGGGGGCAAATGAAGCGCCGCCTGCCATCCTGTCGATCTTTCTGGGCGATCAGCTTACCGATATCATAGAACAGATCGAAAAAGGCGAGTCGAAACAATCGAAAAGGGCCAGCAGGATCGAGATAGGCGTAACGTCGCTCCCGACGCTCCCGCGGGACCTCACGGACCGGAACAGGACGTCGCCGTTTGCCTTTACCGGCAATAAGTTCGAATTCCGCATGGTCGGCTCGAACCAAAGCTGTGCCGGGGCAAACATTATCCTGAATACCATTATCGCCGAGGCCATCGATGATATCTGCACGAAACTCGAGGCGAAGGTCAAGGCTAAGATTGATTTTAATGAAGCATTGCAGGATATCCTGAGAGATATTGTAAAGAGACATAAACGGATTATTTTTAACGGTGATAACTACAGCGAATCCTGGCACAAGGAGGCTGCCAAACGGGGGCTGCCAAACCTCAAAAAAACACCCGAGTCCATCAGGACCATGGAACGGCCTGATATCATAAAGCTGTTCCAGAAACACAGCGTGTTGTCAAAGGCAGAGCTTGAATCAAGGAACGAGATCTATAAAGAACAGTATGAAAAGACCCTCCGTATCGAAGCGGGTGTCATGCTGACCATAACCGAAACGATGATCGTTCCGGTCGCGATCGACTATCAAAACCGTATAGCACAGATGCTTTTAAACACAAGAACGGTAGTCAAAAACCAAAAACAGGCTAAGGGATTGCTGAAACAAATTTCCGCTCTTAGCGAAGATATCATGGCCTGTAGCGAAGGTCTGAAAACAGCCCTCCGCGGGGATAAGCACGATGTCATCCTTGCGGCCATGGAGAAGCTTCGTAAGAACGTTGATGAACTGGAAGGGGTCGTCCCGGCACACGTATGGCCGCTGCCGACCTATGCCCAGATGCTTTTTTGATGTGAGGTTCCCATGGAGACGACGTCGTACAAAGAATATATTAATACCCTGAACAAGATCAGTAAGGCTATCACATCCGATCTTTACCTTGAGGATATACTGAAGCTTATCGTGAGCCTGACGGCAAGTATCCTTCACGCAAAAATATGCGCGCTCTGGCTTCTCGACGATAAGACAGGGGAGCTCAGAATAAGCGCGACGCAGGCGATGAGCAAGGAATATCTGAAGGCGCGGAGCATCAAGCTCGGTGAGGGGATCATCGGCATGGTAGCCCAGGCCAAAAAGCCGGTGACGATCGCGGATGTGCGCCAATCGGCCCAGTATAAAGAAAAAGAACTGGCCAGGAAGGAAGGGCTGGTGTCGATGTTGAGCGTTCCCATGATCGTCAAAAACCGTTCGATAGGCGTCATTAATCTGTACACGACCAAACAATATAAGTTTACTGAGAGCCAGATCGATCTCGTATCGACGATCGCTAATCAGGCTGCGGTTGCTATCGAGAATACTGAGCTTATCGTACGGACCAAGGTCATTCAGGAAGAGCTGGAGACGCGCAAAAAGGTCGAGCGTGCCAAGGGGATTCTTATGAAGGAACAAGGCATATCCGAGGATGCTGCGTATAATCTGATCAGGCGGTCAAGTATGGATAAACGGGTGAATATGAAAGATATCGCCGAGGCCATCATTTTGTCGTTTGAAGTGAGGTCAGGTAAGTAGAAAACACCGTTTTTTTATACCATATACTGTTACCAAAATAAAGAATAGATTACTTGTATACATAACACAATGTAGTGTGATGTTATGTATACAAACGAAGGTGTTTACTCCGTAGGAAAGGTCCTACCGGCGTAGACACCTTTTTTAGTTATTACATAGAGGGAGAATGTTATGATAAATTCAGGGGATACCGCGTGGATCATGATATCAACAGCCCTCGTAATGCTCATGACTATTCCCGGCCTTGCGCTTTTTTACGGAGGGCTGGTGAGGCGAAAAAACGTTTTAGCGACCATGATGCAATCTTTTTTTGTCCTGTGCCTGATAAGCATTCAATGGGTTCTTATCGGGTACAGCCTGTCATTCGGCCCTGACAAGGGGCATATCATCGGAAGCCCGGCATGGGTAGGACTGGCCGGTGTCGGGACGGCAGCTAACGCGGATTATGCGCCTACAATCCCGCACATTCTTTTTATGGCCTATCAGATGATGTTTGCCGTCATTACACCCGCGCTTATTACCGGCGCATTTGCCGAAAGGATAAAATTTTCAACGTACGTTGTGTTTACCTTGTTATGGGCGACGCTTATCTATAATCCGGTCTGTCACTGGGTATGGGGGAACGGCGGATGGCTTAAGGAGCGCGGTGTCTTGGATTTTGCCGGCGGTATTGTTGTGCATGCGACGTCTGGCTTTTCAGCGCTTGTCGCGGCTCTGATCTTGGGTAAACGCCGGGGATTTGGGCGTGAACCCATGCCTCCGCATAATCTTCCGCTGACCATTATCGGTGCCGGGTTACTGTGGTTCGGCTGGTTCGGTTTTAATGGAGGCAGCGCATTGGCAGCGAACGGTATCGCCGCTACCGCATTTGTTGTTACCAACCTGTCAGCCGCCAGTGCAGGGCTTGTATGGATGCTGATCGAATGGAAGGTGACCGGAAAACCGACCTTGCTCGGGGGCGCGACCGGCGCCGTTGCGGGCCTGGCGACCATAACGCCGGCATCGGGATTTGTTTCTCCGCTCTCGGCTATCATGATCGGTATAGTTGCAGCCCTGGTGTGCTACGGGATGGTCGTGCTCATAAAAATAAAATTCGCCTGCGACGATAGCCTTGACGTATTCGGCGTGCACGGTATCGGCGGTACTGTCGGGGCACTGGCTGTAGGGTTCCTGGCCCAGAAAGTGATCAATGCCGGAGGGAATAACGGGCTTTTTTTCGGTAATCCCGCACAGTTGGGCACGCAGGCATTTGGTGTTTTTATTGTCATTGCGTATTCCGTTGTAGTGACATTCGCGCTCCTTAAGATCCTTGATGCAGTTATGGGCCTCCGGGTGAGCGACGAGGAAGAGGTAATGGGCCTGGATATCTCCCAGCATGAAGAAAGCGCGTATACACTTCTGGATTGACCGTTACCGTATTGTTACATGAAAAAACTTGACAGGTAATCGATTCGATGATAAACTTATTAGTAACAATGACGTTCTAAGGCATTGAAGCCCTGAAAGGATTTCGGGGCTGTTTTATTTTAAAGGCAATGAAGCCCTCTTGATCAAGCAACGCGGTGCTTGGTAAGAGGGTTTTTTATTTTAGCGAGGAGAGCATACATGGACTTCGAAACATTGGTTAAAAAGGTTTCGCCAAAACTCAAGGCGATAGCGCATAAACTGAATTACCACTTCACTTTTTTTGATGACGATGACCTGTATCAAGAGGCGGTGATCGCATTGTGGAAGGGTCATGCCCGGGGTGAACTTCGGGACAAGACGGAAAGTTATATCGTACAGGGATGTTTTTTCTTTTTAAAAAACCATATCCGTACAGCGCATAAAAAGGTCGATCAATTATCGGTGAGCCTTTCCGCCATGTCTCGCGACGGCGGGGACGAGTGCGCGGACGCTATGCTGCCGTGCGACCGCGCTCAAGAGACTTTTGAGTTTACGATTGTCGACATTATGGTCGATGATATACTGCAATGTCTTAACGAACGTGAGAAAGAAGTATTTATGCTTTCGCTTGACGGGTTAACGACCCGTCAGATCGGGTGCCGGTTAGGCGTTTCACATCCCATGGTCGTCAAAATCCGGAAACGGGTCAGGGCGAAATGTGGGATATTAAAACAGGATATATCGGCGGAGCGGTTACCGGGAGCATAGTTTTTTTACTTGTATATTTAGAAGCACAGAGACATGTGCTTGAGAAGTAAATCAAAGACGTTTTTGACCCAGGGAGGGGCTAAAACGTCTTTTTTGTCTCACTGATAGTAAGGGGGGAATGATGCATATCCCGAAAAAAGCCGACGCAACACTTATAACCGTGGCCTTTCTGGTATTTCAGATAGCTTTGCCTGCTCTATCCGAGTCTGCCGATCAGGTAAACGCGCCGGAACCGCCGATGACGTTTCAAGGGTTCCTCATGAACGCCCTTGACAAGGTGGGGCTGGCCGAACATATGAATACGGCAGGTATTAAGATTTACGGCTACGCCGAAGGCGGATATATGTATGATATATCCGCACCGCAGCCTAAAGCCGGACCGACATTCCTGGGATTCAACAATGTAAGGAGTACCCCGATTCTTGATAAGGTGAGTTTGAACATGGAACGTGCCGTCGATCCGGCTAAAAGAGAATTTGACGCGGGGTTTCGCCTGGAAGGTATATTTGGATACGATGCGCGGTTCATCCATTCAAACGGCCTTGGCGATATCCAGACCGGACGGTATCAATTAGATCCCCTGCAAATGTATGTGGATATGGCATTGCCGTACCTGCCCATGAAAATACGCGTGGGCAAATGGATAGAACTGGCAGGTTTCGAACACTTCAGCGCTAATATTTATGGGGCGTTTGGCGACCCGATGAGAGCATTATATTCTTATAGCTACCAGTTCCTCTACGCCGAACCGGGCACCCAGACGGGTGTTTTAGCTACCTATGTGCTGAATCCGCAGTGGACCTTTGATGCGGGATTTACCGATGGATGGAACCAGTCGACCCGCGATACCAATAATTATTTAGATTTACTGGGCCGTATTGCGTATACGCCCAGCGATAAGACCTCTATGATTTTTGTAATGACCTTGGGCCCGGAATACCCGACTGCGGTCGGACACAATTTGCCTGACGGCGATAATAAGAACTGGTGGGCTGCCTTGGATCTTGTCATAACGCAGAAGGTCACCGACAAATTAAGTCTCGGAACCGGGATTGATGTTGTCAACGCTGCGGGCATTCCCGGGTTATCCGGGGGCGCTCAACAGTGGGGCGGTGTGGCCGGTTATGCAAGCTATTCGCTCGATCCGTACCTTACGCTCAACAGTCGGCTGGAATGGTATAATGATTCAGCCGACGGGTTTTCTACGGGGGCGGCAACCGGAGCAAATTTTTACGAGTCAACGTTGGGTATAGCTATAAAACCATTCCCGCATGATAAGATTCTTTCCCAACTTATGTTCAGGCCCGAAGTCCGTTTCGACTGGTCTGACCATGGCGTCTATAATAGCGGTGACAGAAGCCAGGTGACATTGAGCGGAGATTGTCTATTTGTTTTTTAGAAAGGAGAAAAATATGATCAATTCAGGTGATACTGCATGGATTTTGATGTCAACGGCTCTGGTCATGCTCATGACGGCGCCGGGATTGGCGTTCTTTTATGGCGGGCTCGTACGGAGAAAAAACGTGCTGGCGACCATGATGCAGTCGTTTTTCGTATTATGCCTTTTAAGTATCCAATGGATCTTATGGGGATACAGCCTGTCCTTCGGCCCTGATATCGGGCATTTTATCGGAAATCTGAGCTGGTTCGGGTTGAAGGGCGTCGGGATGGCTCCCAACGCTGACTATGCGGGAACCATACCGCATTCACTGTTCATGGTATTCCAGATGATGTTTGCGGTGATCACCCCGGGGCTTATTACAGGGGCATTTGCCGAGAGGATGAAATTCTCGGCGTATGTCATCTTTACCTTAGTATGGGCTACGCTGGTCTATGATCCTATATGTCATTGGGTGTGGGGTACCGGCGGCTGGTTAAAAAATATGGGCGCATTGGATTTCGCCGGTGGCACGGTCGTGCATATATCATCGGGTATCTCGGCGTTGGTCTGCGCGCTTATGCTCGGGAAAAGAAGAGGATACGGCCGTGAACCCATGCCGCCTCATAATCTCCCCCTTACCGTATTGGGGGCATGCCTCCTTTGGTTCGGCTGGTTCGGTTTCAATGCAGGCAGCGCTTTAGCGGCAAACGAACTTGCGGTCGCGGCCTTTATTGCCACGAATACTGCTGCCGCTACTGCGGCGCTTACCTGGATGTTCATGGAATGGAAATTGACGGGAAAACCTACCATCCTCGGCGGCGCGACCGGGGCAGTCGCAGGGCTTGTCGCGATCACGCCGGCGTCCGGTTTTGTGTCGCCTGTCAGTTCTATAATAATAGGAATGATGGTCGGATTGGTATGTTATACGGCTGTAGCCGTGATCAAACTGAAACTGGCGTATGACGACAGCCTGGATG
The DNA here is from genome assembly GCA_028715425.1 of Candidatus Omnitrophota bacterium. Classification (GTDB taxonomy): domain Bacteria; phylum Omnitrophota; class Gorgyraeia; order JABMRN01; family JABMRN01; genus JAQURW01. Next base: position 4,838 of record JAQURW010000030.1, on the reverse strand, counting down.
CTTTTGGGGTCCATGGAGTCGGGGGTATAGTAGGAGCTCTGGCAACCGGGCTTTTCGCGCAAAAAATACTCAACGCCGGAGGCAATAACGGCCTTTTTTTCGGTAATCCGGAACTTCTTAAGATTCAACTCGTCGCGGTGGGAGCTACCATTGTGTATGCGGTCACCGTGACATTTATTCTCCTTAAGATCATCGATGCCGTGATGGGGATCCGTGTAACTGACGATGACGAAGTCGTGGGGCTTGATATAACCCAGCATGAAGAAAGCGCATATACACTGTTGGATTGATGAAGAAACGAAAGGAGCTATTGATATGAAATTAGTCATTGCAATAATTCAGCCGCACAAACTCGAAGACGTACTCCAGGCCCTGGACACTAACGAAATATATCTAAGAACCGTAAGCAATGTGCTGGGATGCGGCAGGCAAAAGGGCAGGACAGAGGTTTATAGAGGCCGCAAAGAGACCGGGAATCTTCTGAAAAAGGTCCGCCTTGAGATCGCCGTCAACGATACGTATGTACAACCGGCGCTGGATGCGATCATGAAAGCCGCAAAGACAGGAACGATCGGCGACGGGAAGATATTTATAGTGGATCTCGAAGATTGCGTCAGGATACGGACAGGAGAGAAAGGAAACGTGGCTATCGGATAAAAGGGTTACCAAAAACAACCGGTACTTACTTGTATACTAAGAAATAGACGATAGCCGTTAGGCACGGAGAAGTGCCATTCTTGCATGAACAGAGACGTTCGTTAGGATCACGGAGATGATCCGGACGGACGTTTTTTTTGTTCACCGTAACCCAGGACAGGATCGCCCTCTTTTTTTTTAACGGGCACTGCCTAGATTTGAGGCATAAAATGATTACCGTTGTAGTACTTGAAGATGAAAAGAAGGTTTATGATCTCATCGCTGACGCTTTACGCAAAGAAGGGTATTCATTTGTCGATGAACCGGAGAGCGGCGGCCTTGTTAAAATCGTGAAGCGCAAGGTTTTTGAAGGAACGGTATCGCCTTATGGTTCGCGTGTCCTCATGCTTAAAGAGCTGCTCATTAAGGAGAAAAAGGGAATGATCTATCGATCGGTTATACCAGAGATAGAACGGCCTCTTATCGAGTCGGTCATGGAAGATACAGAAGGAAATAAATCGAAGGCTGCGAGGATATTAGGCATTAACCGGAATACCTTGAACGCGAAGATCAAAAAGCTTCATATTGACGATAGACGATGGAAAAGCTGAAAGAGGTTGTATCAATAGATTTACGAAGGTGTATAATGAGGGTCAGATGAATAACGTTTACATGCCGAAAAAACAAGGGTTATACGATCCGCAGTTCGAAAAGGACTCGTGCGGCGTCGGCTTTGTCTGTAATACCAAAGGGAATCAATCGCACCGGATCGTAAGCGACGGCCTGATGGTACTCAAAAGGCTTGCGCATCGCGGGGCCGTCGGCGCCGATCCGAAGACAGGGGACGGGGCAGGAATCCTGATACAGGTCCCTCATGAATTTTTTGCGAATATCTCTGACCGCCATGAGATAAAGTTGCCGCCGGCCGGAGACTACGGTATAGGGATGGTTTTCCTTCCCCGTGATTATACCCAGTATGAATTTATCAAAAATATTTTCAGGGATATCGTACAGGGGGAAGGCCAGGCCCTCCTCGGATGGAGGCCGGTGCCTGTCGATGATACCGAGATAGGTGTCACGGCGCGTGATACACAGCCGGTTATTGAGCAGGTGTTTATCGGCAGGAACGGATCCCGGGGAGGGGCGGCAGGGCTCCACTTCGAGAGGCGCTTATATGTCATCAGGAAAAAAGTCGAGAATGCCATACGCCAGTCGCACCTGTCCGGCAAGGCGTCTTTTTATATAACCAATCTTTCGTCAAGGACCTTATGTTATAAGGGACTCCTGATGCCGCATCAACTTGAAAAATATTTCACGGACCTGACGGATACGAGGATGAAGAGCGCCCTTGCGCTTGTCCATTCACGATACAGCACTAATACGTTCCCGACCTGGGACCTTGCCCAGCCGTTCCGGTTCCTCGCCCATAACGGCGAGATAAATACCCTGCGCGGCAATATAAACTGGATGCGGAGCAGGGAAGGGCTTTTGGAAAGCGATTATTTTCAAAAAGATATTAAGGCGCTGAAGCCGGTCATCGTTCCCGGCGGCAGCGATTCGGCGGCGATCGATAACGTCTTCGAACTCCTGACCCTTTCCGGCAGGTCGCTTGCTCATGTGATGATGATGATGATCCCCGCTGCGTGGAAGAATAACAGGTCCATCGATACCAGGGCCAAGGATTTTTACCGGTATCACAGTTGCTTGATGGAACCGTGGGACGGCCCTGCGGCTATTACGGTCACTGACGGCACTCGCGTCGGAGCGCTCCTCGACCGTAACGGGCTGCGGCCGGCGCGGTACATTATAACCAAGGACGATTTTGTCGTTATGTCGTCAGAAGTCGGCGTCCTGGATATCCCGGCCGACCGTATCCTGTGCTCCGGGAGGCTTGAGCCCGGGAAGATATTCTTTATCGATACCTCGCGGGGCAGCGTCATCGATGATAACGAATTGAAGAACAATGTCGCTTCAAAGCGTCCGTACGGCATATGGCTCAGAAAATATTTGTTCGATCTTGACGACCTCAGGCATAAGGCCGGCAAGCGCGTCACGGCAAAAAAATCAGACGATACCCTCGGGTTAATGCGGGCGTTCGGGTATACGCGCGAAGAGGTCAAAACAATACTTATCCCCATGGCGCGGGACGGCAAGGAACCTATCGGGTCGATGGGTAATGACCGGCCGCACGCGGTGCTGTCAAAACGGTGCCAGCTTCTTTACAATTACTTCAAACAATTGTTTGCTCAGGTTACCAATCCTGCTATCGACCCGATCCGCGAAGAGTTGGTCATGAGCCTGGAGAGTTTTATCGGCCCCGAGGGGAACCTCCTGGATGAAACGCCGGAGCATTGTCATAAACTCCGCGTCAAAACGCCTTTTTTGACCGATGACCAACTGGCCGGGATCAGCGCGATCGATAAGAACGGCTTTAAGACGAAAACGATCTCGATATTGTTTGATACGGGCACTGACAAGAGTTTTTCCAGTACTCTTGACCGGATCTGCCGGGAAGCGGAAAAAGCCATACAGGAAGGCGTGACTTTTATCATCCTGAGCGACCGGGGTATCACGAAGACCAGGGCGCCCCTTCCGGCGCTTTTGGCGACCGGCGCCGTGCACAGTTCCCTGGTGCAGAAGTCGTTGCGGACGAGGATCGGTATTATCGTCGAGAGCGGTGAGCCGCGCGAGGTGCATCACTGTGCCCTTTTATTCGGATACGGCGCCGATTGTATAAATCCGTATCTTGCGTATGAGGCGTTAGGGTATGGCATCGAGAACGAGGGATTGGTCCTGTCTAAAAAGGCCGCAGAAAAAAATTACCTGCATGCGTTAGAACAGGGGATACTGAAGATCATTTCTAAAATGGGTATTTCCACCCTCCAAAGCTACCGGGGCGCTCAGATATTTGAGGCCTTGGGCCTGGCTGACGAAGTCATCGAACGCGCTTTCGTGGGAACGGTCTCGCGCATCGGAGGCATTGGCCTCGACGTTATACGGCAGGAGGCCGTGGCGCGGCATGCCGAAGGGTTTTGCCCAAAAGGTATTGTAGCCCCTGACCTGTCGACCGGCGGCGTGTATCAATGGAAACGTGACGGTGAATTCCATCTCTGGAACCCTGAAAGTATTGCCATTCTCCAGGGCGCGACAAGGAATAATGATTATGGGATGTACAAGGAATTCGCTCAACGTATCAACGACCAGTCAGCGCAGCCTACGACGCTCAGAAGCCTTTTCCGCTTTAAAAAGGCCGTCCCCATACCTGTCGATGAAGTCGAGCCGGCGCGTACGATCTTTACGCGGTTTGCGACCGGCGCGATGAGTTTTGGCTCGATCAGCAGGGGTGCCCATTCAACGCTGGCTTTTGCCATGAACAGGCTCGGCGGCCGGTCGAATACCGGTGAAGGCGGGGAAGACCCAACGCGTTTTAACCCTCTGCCTACCGGTGATTCCTCGCGGAGCGCCATCAAGCAGGTTGCTTCGGGCCGCTTCGGCGTAACGACCAATTATCTTGTCAATGCGGATGAGATCCAGATCAAGATTGCCCAGGGCGCCAAGCCAGGCGAAGGCGGGCAACTGCCGGGCCATAAGGTGAGCGAAATAATCGCCAAAACCCGGTATACGACGCCCGGCGTAACCCTTATTTCTCCGCCGCCGCACCATGATATTTATTCCATCGAAGATCTTGCGCAACTCATTTTTGACCTTAAAAATGTCAATCCTAAGGCGCGGATAAGCGTCAAGCTTGTTTCGGAGGCCGGTGTGGGTACCGTTGCCGTCGGTGTGGCCAAAGGGCATGCGGATATGATACTCATATCCGGAGGAGACGGCGGGACTGGGGCATCTCCTTTGAGCTCGATCCATTACGCGGGTCTTCCGTGGGAATTGGGCCTTTCCGAGACGCATCAGACGCTGGTCCTTAACGACCTGCGTTCGAGAGTACGGTTGCAGACCGACGGCCAGATGCGTACGGGCCGGGACGTGGCGATTGCCGCAATGCTTGGCGCCGAGGAATACGGCTTCTGTACGGCAGCCCTTATCGTTATGGGCTGTGTCATGCTCAGGCACTGCCATCTGAATAATTGTTCTGTCGGTGTAGCGACGCAGGACGTGCTGCTTGAAAAAAGGTTTGCGGGTAAAGTCGATCAGGTAGTGAATTATTTTCATTTTGTTGCCGAAGAACTTCGTGAAACCATGGCATT
>JAQURW010000213.1 GCA_028715425.1 Candidatus Omnitrophota bacterium | reverse complement strand
GATCTCTCGTCTTTCGTCGTTAGTCCCGCACGCCTATATAGTTTACCAGCTGATCGATCGAACCTTTTTTCTGCAAACTCAATAAATTATCGCTGATCCCTTTAATGTCTGCCGGGAAGATATCGCGGCCGCCGAGCCCGAAAATGAAATCCTTGACCACCGGCCTTGACGGCAGGTCATAAAGGGCGCTCCTGACCTCATTAAAAAGCGGGCCGCCCATGGCCGAGAACGAATCGCTGCGGTCCATGACCCCGACGGCCTTTACCCCGGACAATGCCTTCATGATACGCTCTCTGGGGAAGGGTCTGAAAAATATCGGCCGTAAGAGGCCTATCTTGACTCCCTGGCTGCGCAGATCATCGACGACCGTCTTTGCCGTGCCGGCAGTCGAACTGAGGACAACGAGCGCTATCTCGGCATCGGCCAGCTTATATTCCTCGATCAGGTCGTGTTTTGTGCCGAAGGTCTTATTGAATTCGGCAAGCACCGACGGGATGACCGTAATAGCCTTGGTCATCGATTCGGATTGCTGCCGTTTATGCTCAAAATAATAATCCTGAAGGTCGAGCGGCCCGTAGGTCACGGGGTTATCGACATCAAGAAGAGGATGTTCCATCGCATATTCCCCGACAAATTTTTTTACCGCCTCATCACTAAAGAGCTGAACCCCTTCGACGGCATGGCTGGTAATAAAACCGTCCTGGCATACCATGACCGGCAGGCGTATATCTTTGTGCTCGGCTATCCTGACGGCCGCGACCATGTTCTCGTAGGCCTCCTGGCCGTTCTCGGCGAACATCTGTATCCAGCCCGAATCACGCGCGCCCATGGTATCAGAATGGTCGCAATGGATATTTATAGGGCCCGAAAGGGCACGGTTCACGACAGCCATGACTATCGGCAGCCGGGTCGATGCCGCTATATACACGATCTCCCACATAAGCGCAAGGCCGTTGGCAGATGTCGCGGTCATGGTCCTGGCGCCGGCTGCCGCCGACCCGACGCATGCGCTCATGGCGCTGTGTTCGGACTCGACATTGATCATCTCGGTGCGGACCTTGCCGTCGGCAACGAACTGCGAAAACCCCATGACGATCTCGGTCTGGGGCGTGATCGGATATGCCGCAACGACATCAGGTTCTATCTGCCGCATTGCCTCGGCGACCGCCTGGTCACCGCTTAACGGCAGCATTTTTTTCGTGCCTGCCGTTTGCCTGCTTATGCTTTCATTCGTTTCGAGTTTTCCCATGTTTATTTCTTTTCCTGTTCCATCTTGATACATTTGACGGGACATATCGTCGCGCAGATACCGCATCCCTTGCAATGTTCGTAATCAAACCCTGCCATCATGCCGTTCTCGGCCTTGATGGACGAATCCGGACAATATATCCAGCATTGGAGACAATTGATACATTTCGATTTATCGACAACCGGACGGAACGTCCGCCAGCTGCCGGTTTTATATTCCATGGCAGTCCCGCCTTTTTCGATGAGGCCGCCTATCGGTATTTCCTTCCAGCTCTTGTCTTTCATATTCACCCTACCTTGACCTCGTCAAAGGCGCGGTGTACGGCCTTGACGTTGGCGTCGGTCTTTTCCTGGCCCATTTTTTTCAAGAATTTCCGTTTTATCTGCTCCTCGATGGCATTCACCGACACAACATTAACCACCTTGAGGAGTGCTCCCAGCATGGGAGTATTCGGCATAGGTATGCCCAGGACCTCAAGCGAGATCTTGGTCGCATCGCAGGTCGCGACCTTGCCGGCCGAAAACTTCGTTTTTTGCCGCACAACAGCCGGCGCCTCCGGGGTATTGACAAAAAGGACGCCGTTCTCCCCCAGGCCTTCGGTAACATCTTCCGCATCCAGGAGTGTCGGATCGATAACGACAACAACGTCCGGATTGGTGACGCCCGAGTGGATCGTGATCGGCAGATCGCTGATACGCGTATACGACCTCATAGGAGCGCCGGCCCGCTCAGGCCCGTATTCAGGAAAAGCCTGGATATATTTTCCCGTGTCCAAAGCCGCTTCACCCAAAAACTGGGCCGCTGTCTTGGCGCCCTGGCCTCCGCGGCCGTGCCATCGTACTTCAAATATTTTTTTCATGATATAAATGACCTATGTTGTTTTACGCTTGATTCGGCGCTATACTTGCGGGTCCTTTTCCGGGTTGTCTGGAGGTTCCCAAGGCAAGATAAAATACCATCAAGGCTATCATCATCACAACGGATAAATACGACTGTAAAATACTGTTCACAAAAATAGTTATAACCTGTCCGACCTTTAACGGGAGCACCCCGGCGATCGACATCGCGGCCGTTCCGATAGCAAACGCTATGCCGAACGTGGCCAAAAATAAAATCAGGAGAAATGCCAGGGTTTTCCAGAAAGCCTTAAGACTTGCCGAAATCCCTCTTTTTATGGCCGCAACAGGACCGACTTCATCAACGATGATCGCATATATAGGAAATAATAATAATACCGCTGCGATAATAGCCAGGAGAGCAACTATTCCTATAATAACCGCCTTGGTTACGGCATTATTGGCAACGGCAAAAATACCGGCCGCAACGATAGCCACAAGCAATATGACCACAAGGGCAATAAGAACCACAATAATAAAAAGGCCGAGTATCGGGATATAATATTTTGCGCCGTAAGACATAAAATCACCCATCGAGCAGGCGCCCTTTTTCAAAAGGTCTCTTATCAAGGCAAGCGCCCCGCCCTGAAGGAATATAAAGACCAATACCGCTATAATGCTGACACCGACCGATATGAGCGCTACGCGGGGGTTATTGGCATTTTGAGGAGACGCGAACGGAAGCATAATAAGGCCGATAACAAAATTGAAGACGAAAAACAGGGCTATGACTTTAAGGAATTTCAGTGATTCGGCGAATCCTTTACCTATGGCTTGAAATATGCCCATTATTTCCCCCTTTTTAGCAGTTAGCGGTTAGCTATTAGCGGTTAGTGATTTCCATCTATCAGTGATGATATTCTATCCGCTATCCGCTATTTTGAATAATTTACCTTATATATACACTTTTGTCAAGCCCTAAGCAGGAATTCTTCTTTCAAGCGCGCGGGAAAGTGTCGCCTGATCGGCATATTCCAGATGCGCTCCGACAGGGATACCGGAGGCAATGCGGGTCAGTTTGATAGCTTTATCTTTAAGTAATTTGACAAGGTAAAGCGCCGTGATCTCCCCTTCGGTATTGGAATCGGTCGCTATGATCACTTCCTTAACATGGCCGTCTCTGACACGGTTTAAAAGTCCCTCCAGCTTAAGGTCTTTGGGGCCGATACCGTCCAGAGGAGAAAGATTGCCCAAAAGGACATGATAAACGCCGGTGTATGAGCCTGTTTTCTCTATTGAAATAACATCGTTCGGCGTCTCGACAACGCAGATAACATCCTGATTCCTTCTGGTATTCGCACAGATGGCGCAGACCTCGGTATCGCTCAAATTGTTGCAGACAGAACAAAAACGCACCTGGGATTTTACCTTTAATATTGCTTCTGCCATGTTCTTGGCGTATTCAGGGTGGCTTTTGAGAATAAAAAAAGCCAGCCGTTCTGCGGTTTTATGCCCTATCCCGGGCATTTTGGCAAATTCGGTTATCAGCGAAAGCATGGACTGCGGGAACCCCTTCACATTAATCCTCTTCTTTCACGAAATATTTCCGCACGATCTTGCCGTTAAATTTATCCAAAGCGCTTTTTATGATAGGTTCCATTTTCTTGGCAGGCGCGGCTGCCTCCGGGGCAGCCGGCGTATCAGCGCGGCGGGAAAGATCGTCGGATTCTATAAACACAAAACTTACGAAAAAGTCTTTTTCCATAAGTTCCTTGAGCGTTGCCGCAATAATCTCCATGTTTTGTTTTGATTCAAGCGCCTCTTTATGCAGGGTATTCAGCCGCGGGAACCCCACCACGACCGTCGATCCTTTTATTTCCACCAGGCGTCCTTCCTCAAGGTATATCCCGGCCGACATTTTTTTCGCGCGCACCGCCCTGATGACCTCGGGCCATATCCCTGCCAGATGCTGAAAGGGCTCTCCCTGCCCTGCCGGCTGCGGCTGCGGCGCAACGGTAGCTCCTTTCGGCATAGTAGTTTCCGGCATCCTAAGCGGTTCGGTATAGCCCGCAACAGGGGCCGGCTTATATTCCTG
>JAQURW010000212.1 GCA_028715425.1 Candidatus Omnitrophota bacterium | reverse complement strand
GCTCAAGGATCTCGTTATCGATTTCGGGCTCGATTACGGTATTTTGCTATACCGTAACGGTTCATGGAGCGCCTTAAACCGCGCGACAGCCAAAGCGATCGTGCCGGCCGATATAAACGGCGACGGGAAAGACGAACTGGTCATAGATTTCGGATCGCGGTACGGTATTTTGATATATGCCGGCGGTGTCTGGAGCGTCGTGAACAGCGCGACGGCGAGATCGATCGTGCCGGCTGACATAAACGGCGACGGGAAAGACGAACTGGTCATGGATTTTGGGCCGCACTATGGTATTTATATCTATGCCGACGGTGTATGGAGCTTCCTGAACGGTGCCACGGCCGGATCGATCGTGAAAGCTGATGTTAACGGCGACGGCAAGGATGACCTGGTCATAGATTTCGGAAAACAATACGGCATTTTAACGTACACAAACGGCGTCTGGAACGTCTTGAACGGCGCGACGGCAAAAACGATCGTGCCGGCCGATATAAACGGCGACGGGAAAGACGAGCTTGTCATTGATTTCGGCGAACAATACGGCATCCTGGTTTACACGAGCGGCGCCTGGAGCGTCTTGAACGGCGTAACGGCGAAAACGATCGTGAAGGCCGACCTGAACAATGACGGGAAAGACGAACTGGTCATCGATTTCGGTTCTCAGTACGGCATTTATACCAATATAAACGGCGTGTGGGGTTTTTTAAACGGCGCGACTGCCCGCTCGATCGTCGCCGCCGACCTGGATGACGATCCCAGACAAGACCTCGTTATCGATTTCGGCGCGCGCTACGGGATATGGGCATACCTTAATAACACGACGTGGCTTCTCCTTCATACCTTAAGCACCGAGCCGGTCCGTGATCCGTCGGTAAAGTACAGTGTTGCCGGCGTTGAGGGGTACCGGCTTATGGTCCGGCGGTCAGGGGCGGACGGGGCCCTCGATCCGTCAGTGGCATATATAATGAAAGGTGTTTGCTGGTCGCCGGCAAGTATCGGGACGGTCAATACCTATGAGTCAAGAAGTGTGGCGTTCGCTCAATGGGTGGCTACGGATGCGCCGCTCATGGCGCAGATGAACGTCAATACCGTCCGCACGTATACGGATATCGGCCTGGACGATACGGCGCTTTCTGTCCTCGATACGTTATACGCGAATGGCATCATGGCCGTCATGAGTCTTGATAACTGGGGCACTAACTATCTTGACCGTGCGCTTCAGACCGTTCAAAAATACAAGAACCATCCGGCCATCCTCATGTGGCTTATCGGCAACGAATGGAACGTAAATTGTTACTACACGGTCAATCCCGCTGTCCGCAGTCCTACAGCCGAAGAGATTGCGGCCGCAGCCCAAAAGACCCAGGATATAGCCGCCCGGATAAAACAGGCTGACCCCTACCACCTGGTAGCGACGAGTTACGGCGACCCAGGTTCGCCGGACCTTGTGACGACCGAGGATTTTGTCCGGAATATCTGTCCGGACGTGGATGTCTGGGGGTTCAACGTCTATAACGGCCCGACGTTCAACACCATGTTTTCGGACTGGAATGCGATCAGCGATAAGCCGATGTTCCTGTCGGAATTCGGCTGCGATTCGTATGATGTCAATGCCGGAGGAGAGGACCAGGCCGCTCAGGCCGATTTTGAGGCAATGCAGTGGGATTATGTAGCCTATAACCTTTCGGCAAAAGACCGGTCAAAGGTGTGCGTCGGCGGATCGTATTTTGAATGGAATGACGAATGGTGGAAGGCAGGCGGCCCGCTTACGCAGGATCCCGGCGGATGGTCGGGCCCGTTTCCCGACGGCATGGGAAATGAAGATTATTGGGGCCTGGTGAAGATCGGCCGGGAGCTAAAACTGGCCTATACTGCGCTTAAGGAAAGGTTCGATCCGTCTTATCAGGTCGCTTTTATTTCCCTCGAGGCGCGTTCAAAGGGATCGAACCCTGACGGCCAGACCTGGAGCGCCCTCGCGCAATTTTATCGGAACGGCGCCCGTTTTTATTACGGCCAAAATCCGCCCAACAGGGGCATCAATGTGGCTGTCGTCAATAACGTGACCGGCCTTATCGACGATACGCGGGCATTCGATACCTTTGCCGGCGATGCCGATGCATTGGTTGCGTATTTGAGCGGCATAGCCGGCGGCAAGATCATTATGTTCGCGATAGCTGACGAGGGAACCAACCGGCTTTCGGAAAACGAGAAACAGGCCCTCGAATCGCTCGGGAGTACCCATTGCCGGCAGATCGGTTACCGGAATTCCTGGGCGATGATAACGAAAAAAGGCAGTAACGCCGTGTATGCCGAGGATTACGGCTCAGGCGCCAAGTCAGCCGTGGTCAGCGTGCCGCTTGACACGCCTTGACCGCGGTTCATAGCGACTAACGAGCGGAAAGACCCGCAAAAACCATTCCCGAAAAATACCGGGAATGGTTTTTTTATCGGCAGAGAACGGCGAAAAAAGGCTATAGAAAGCGGCATCAGGCAATGGCCCCGGTAGAAGTACGGCAGTATAATAAAATAAAATAAAAAGGAAGATTTCTTATGGATACGCTTTCCGCATGGTTCCAGGGAAATTTGGACGTAATATTTTTTATTTATGGCCTTGCTTTTTTTGTCATGGCGACCGCCATTTTCAGCCAGGACGTCAGGGGGTCCAGGTTCAAATTGGCAGGTGTACTCAGGCTTTTGGGGTGGTTTGGGTTGACCCACGGCGTGAATGAATGGCTGGACGGCTGGACCCTTATCAAAGGGCGTCATGTCAGTTTTGACATAGCGCGTTTTTTTATGTTAGCCCTTTCATTCTTTTTTTTATTCGAGTTCGGACGCAGGCTCTTTCGTCTTCAAAGGGAGAACTACCCGCCGTTTCTTAAGAATATCGCCGGCCAGCTGACGCCATGGATAAGCCCTCTTATAGTGATTGTCATCTACCTCTTAAGCGCGCCGTCGCATGATTTTTGGGAGAGCGGGGCTATTTTGGTGCGTTATTATCTCGGGTTTACCGGCGGGATGTTAAGCGGCATCGGATTTTTATTGTATTATAACTATGAAAAAGGCGCTGAGGTTGCGAAGACAAAAAAATATTTTGTCAGTTCAAGCGTATTTTTTCTATTATACGGCCTCTTGGGAGGGCTGGTCGTTCATAAAGGTCATTATTTCCCTTCAGTTTTACTTAACGATGAAACGTTCCTGGATATCTTCCACATACCCGTCCAGGTATTCCGAGCCATTTGTGCCATGATGGCAGGCTGGGCGACCATCGGGATTCTCAAGATCTTTAATCTTGAAGCCATAAAAAAACTGGAAGAAGAGGTCGACCGGCGGCAGGTATCGGAGGCCGAGCGCGAAAGCCTGACCAAACAATTGCTCGAGACCAACGAAAACCTGAAAAAGCTCGCGCTCCGGGATTCGCATACGGGCCTCTATAATCACGCTTATTTGATACATAGCATAGAGACGGAATTAAGCCGCTGCAAGCGATACGGGCGTGACCTCTCGGTGATTTTTATGGACATAGATTATTTCAAATCCATCAATGACGTTTACGGCCATCAGTTCGGCGACCTTGTCTTAAAGCAATTAGCCGGTAACCTGAAAAAGATAGCACGCGCAAGCGATATTGTGGCGCGGTACGGAGGGGAGGAATTCGTTGTGTTGTCGCCTGAAATTGACCTCCAATCCGCTGTGGTCTTTGCTCAGAGGATCATTGCCGCCATAAACTCCTATGAATTCGGCAACGGCGTCTACACGGTGAAAATCAAAATAAGTGCCGCCGTCAGTTCGTATCCGGCCGACTACGTACACCGGGGCATCGATCTTATCGAAATAGCTGATCATATCCTGATGAAGGCGAAGGAACACGGTGGGAACAGGGTTTATTCTTCGGAGAACCTCAGGGCCGAAAAAGAAAGTGCCGCGGAGGCCATGCCGGAGGCCGGCGATGTCAGGACGCTTAAGGATAAGCTGCAAAAACTTACCAAAAGAGCCAATCAAAGCGTCATTGAAGCCACTGCCGCGTTCGCAAAGACCATAGAATTAAAAGACCACGATACGGGCGGTCATGCAGAGAAGACCGTGTTTTATGCCGCAGAGATCGCAAAGGCGCTCGGTCTTTCGAAGGAATGCGTGGAAAATGTGCGCCAAGCGAGCATGCTTCATGACCTCGGGAAGGTCG
>JAQURW010000211.1 GCA_028715425.1 Candidatus Omnitrophota bacterium | reverse complement strand
CCACGATCGATCTCGCCGTCGCGCTGTTCAAGACGCTCCAGACACCGCTCGTATATATTAAAATACCGTATCGCGATCCGAAATCTATGACCAGTTCGTCTTTGCCGTCGCCGTTTATATCGGCCGGCACGATCGCTTTGGCTGTCGCGCGGTTTAAGGCGCTCCATGAACCGTTACGGTATAGCAAAATACCGTAATCGAGCCCGAAATCGATAACGAGATCCTTGAGCCCTTGCCCGGCGCTGTCCAAACAGGCTGCTGTCATTGAAACCGGGTTAACGGCATTAAGTCCGGACCATGACCCGCCGTTAGCGTTGTAGACGCATATCCCGTACTGAGGGCCGAAATTTACGACAACCCGCCCCTTATCCGGGGCAAGGATCTGAAACGCTTTTGAATTATTCGCAAAGAGATCAGGGGCCAGAACGCACCATGCAACGAAAAAAAACGCCAACAAAAATATTTTTTTCATGGTACTCCTTTACTTTCATTGTACTCCAAACAAAAAATCCAGGCAAGGAAATTGACTGTTACAAATCTTTTACATGCTCATTACCGACGTGTGACTCTTCGCATAAAATAATACGTATACTAAGAGTATGTGTAAACGGACCCTATGGTTTAAAATACTGGCCCTTATCATCGCCGTTTCCGTAGTCACGAACGATATCGGCTACAGCTTACAAGTCCAGACCGCATCGGCGCCTATCACGCCAGGGCCGTGGACGTACCGCGAGCAATTGGACAGGGAATTCCAGCTCATAAGGCACCTGATCGATAAGGATCACAGTATCTCGTATCCCGATATCAATGCCGCGGTGGACTCCTGCTACATAACGAGCCGTTCCGGGACCGACCGCAGGTTATTGGACGTTACGGCAAATCCGGTCATAGATAGCGAAGGCGTTACGTTGCAATTACAGGTCCTTGCCGGCGAAAAAAAAGGGTCCCGCTACTCCCTACGCTGGCAATTCGGCCTTGAACAATTGACCGATCACTTCGGCGACAGTCCCGCAGCAACCGGCAACGGTGCGCAACCTGCCCATACCTTAACCAAGGCCCTTGGCGGTAAATCGCAGAGCGGACCTATCCATGAAAAACAAAAAGACGGCCAGACCGAAGCGAAGGCGCCATCGGACAAATCAGGGTCAAAATCCCTTATAGCCGTGACCGGACTGACCGCTACGTACTTCGTCGTGGAATTTGTGTACAGTTTCATAACCGGCAGTCTTTGTCTCAGGGCTGATTCATTCCACATGTTCATGGATGTAGCCAGCCTTCTCCTGGCCCTGGGCGCCATATACCTGACCAAAAAGCTGAAGCTGTCCTTACGCTATGAAGGTAACTCCATACTCGAGATAGGCGCCGCGTTCATGAACGGCGCCACCATATTTTTCACGTCGTTCTACATCATCGTGGAAGGGATCGAGCGCGCCATGCACAGTGTGACTATCGAAGGGAACACGCTTGCAGTCGTCGCCATAGGAGGCTTGCTCATCAATGTGGTAAGCGCGTGCCTGCTCTTACGGACATCGAAAGAAAGCATCAACATGCGGGGCGCTTTCCTCCATGTTATCGGCGATGCAGCAGTCTCGGTCGTGGTCATCGGGTCCGGGTTCCTTATCGGATTGGGATTCCCCTCATGGATCGACACGGTAGCAAGCATCGTCATAAGCCTATGGCTGGCGTGGTATGCCAAGGGAGTGACGTTCGATGCCATCGCGATGTTCAGGGGCGGATTAGCCCCGTCGTGGTACACGATAAACTATTTAAAACGCGAATGGGAGGAGCTCTGCGCTGCTATCGGCATACCGAAAGAGCAGGCCGGCGAGATATTCGCGGACATCAGAAAGCAATATTCCCAGAAGAACAGGCACTTTCACGACCTCACGCACATTGCCATCATGCTGAAAGAGCTGGAGAACGTCCAGCACCTGGCCAGCGACCTGAACGCGCTCAAATGCGCTATCTGGTTCCATGATTATGTGCTGGACCCTCAGCGGACCGATAACCGTGAAGAGAGCGTGCGCAAGGTGGAAGAGCTCGGTGCAAAGCACAAGCTGGAGGCGCAATTCATCGACATGGCACGGCACCTTATTATCGCGACCAAGGACGATTCTCCCGACGAGAACGATATGGACGCCGTGATCTTAAGCGACCTCAACATAGCGTTCCTCGGCGGCGCGCAGGAACAGCAGATCGAGACATTTTTCGATTCGCCGTTCTTCTCAAAGATCGTCAACCTCGGGACCCTGCACCGTTCCGAGCAGAAGATCCTTCAGGAACACGCCGGCCCGAACGCGCAGATATTCGTCAGAAAAAGGCTGGCAAAACTCCATAGCCTCCTTAAAAGCGACCATATATACCGTCTGGATTATTTCAGGCAAAAATACGAGGACAGGGCCCGCGCGCACATCAGGCATTTGATCGCTCAGTATGAGAAGGAAAATATCGTGGCGCAGAACATCATCTATCCTCAGTATGCCGGCAACCGCGAGCAATCGGCGTTCAATCTCATAGGCAACGAAAAATATTTCTGCCCCATATTTATCGAAGACATGAACCCGGTAGCCGTCGACGATTTCGAAGAGATACTCTCCAAGATACACGGATTGCGGGGCGACGTCGTGGTCGTCATCATGCAAAAAGATAAAACCCCCCGAAAGAGCGGCATCCTCGAAAAGAACGTGACACGTTTTGCCCGCCAGTTCGCCCGGATAAAAGGGGTCTCTGTCATAGGCTTGCGGGACTGCGATATACTGACCGACCTTTTGGTCATGTTGCGCGCGGATGTCATCGTAAGGCCCCTGTCCGAAGTCAACACGGACAGCATCCTCAGTATCAACATAACCGACACCGGGGCAAAAGAGCTGTATGAAAAATTCGGGATAGACACCTTTTACGTAAAGGTGAACGGAGGCCAGTACGCCAACGGATCCGGTAAAGGATCGTTTGCAGGCGGCAAAAAAGCGAATACCGCTTTCTACCGCGGGGCATTCGATCCCGTCACCAACATAGATATCGAACTCGTCGAGCGTGCAGCCCAGGTCTATAACGAGGTGGTCGTCCTGGTAGAAAGCACGTCGTCGTCCGACCGGATGTTCTCTCTTAAGGCGCGGATACACATGTTCGAGGATGCGGTTAATATGCTGGGCCTTAAGAACGTTGCCATTGTCGACAGCAGCAAGGTCCCCCAGAACCAGATAGATAAAGGGATCACGATCGCCCATATCTACGAGTACCGGAAGGCCGCCAGCACCGGCGTACGGGACCGCGCGGACATATACTTTCCGCTCTATAGCGGCATTGCCGACAGTTCACGTAATGTCAGGCTTAAATATATGATCGGCGAGGATGTCTACGCCGCCGTGCCCCCTAACGTATACTGGTTCATGATGCTCAAGCGGCTTGACAGGAAAAACACCAATATCATCGGTCTTGTCGGAGGTTCGGGCGCGGGAAAGTCCACCATAACCAAGGCCCTGCGTAAAAAAGAGGACATAGCCTGTATAACCCTCGACGAAGTGAGCGACCATGTCCACCGGCTGCCTGAAGTTAAACAAAAGATCGTCGCAACGTTCTCGAACGAGATACTGGGACGCGACGGCAATGTCGACAAAAATGCGCTGCGCAGGATAGCCTTTAAGACCAAAAAAAGCAAAATGGTGTTCATGATGATCGTCTATCCCGCGATCGTCAAAGAGATGTACGCGCGCGTCGAACGGGCCGTCAGGGAAGGCAAAAGCGGTATCATCATCGAAGGGATGCGGCTCATCGATTTTAATATCGAAGACACCTTTGACGAAATATGGTTCGTCGACTCCTCGGACGAAGAACGCGTGCAAAGGCTTACAAGGACCGTGACCGGCATGAACGACATCGAGGCAGAACTGATCATCAAGGCACAACAGAAAAACGTCGAATATGCCCGGAGCGTCGCACATGTCGTCATCAAGAACACGGGCAATTATGAAACGCTCGCCGAGCAGCTCGAGGAATGCGTGTTACGGCTCTACGCGCATGATATCTTCCCGGAATATTACGAACGGATCGGGCAGATAAACAGGTCGTTCATTCATTCCTTTATAAACGAGCACGGCCTCGGCGGCAAGCCGCCGGAAGAAACAGCCGCGATACTTTCTCAATGGTATGCGGGTCGCTACGCCGGGGAAAACCCCGCCGACAATCATGTC
>JAQURW010000210.1 GCA_028715425.1 Candidatus Omnitrophota bacterium | reverse complement strand
TTTTTGATCTATCCCGCGTTGATACTTTTTGCGTTATCGGGATTCGGGGCAATCGTGAAATGGACGAGTAAGGGCAGGGCCGTCTCGGTTATAACGGCTGTCTTTTTGGCCTTTACGGCATATGAGATGGTCAAATACCACCCCTACGAAAACCTTTATTTTAATCAACTTGTCGGCGGGATCAAAGGCGCTAAGTTCAGGTTTGAGATGGATTATGAGGGGTCGACCTATAAGAGCGCGCTGGCGTATCTTTTAAAAACCGATCAGAGACGTCTTATCAGGATCAGGACCCGGGATCTGACCGGCAGATACCAAGGCTATCTTTTCCCGCTTAACCAGCTTTTGCGGATGAAAATAGATCTGGGAGAGAAGTTTGCCGCCGATTATTTTATGGGGGCCTACAGTATCCAGACAGGGGATTTCCCTTATAAAAACAAATGTTTTTCAGTGACGGTCGACGGTACGCCGGTTTGTGAGGTGTTCAAATTGTGATTAAGTTCGGATCCGTCGATATTACGGACGATGACCGCGCGAGGCTTCTTAAGGTGCTGGATTCCGGGTGGCTGGTGAACGGCCCTGTGGTCAAAGAGCTGGAAAGGCTTTTTAAGGGCTTTACCGGCGCAGCGCACGCGGTCGCCATGAATTCATGCACTGCCTGCCTCCATGCCGCCTGTGTTTTTCTCAAAGAGCGCCGGAAAAAAAAGAAACTCAAGGTTCCGGATATCACCCACGTTGCGACAGCCCATGCCGTCCGTTTAAGCGGCATGAGCGTCGATCTCGTCGATGTGGATGAAAAAGACGGGATCATCCTGCCGGAATATGTCGACGGGAACGAGGTCGTCGTGCATCTTGCGGGGCAGCCCTGCGAGGCAGTCCGTAAGGATACGATCGAAGACTGCGCTCATGCGCTCGGGACGCGCTATAAGGACGGCAGCCATGTCGGCACGAGAGGCCTCTGCGGATGCTTTTCTTTTTATCCGACAAAGCATATTACCTCAGGGGAGGGCGGCATGCTGGTCACGAACGACCCGGAGCTTGCGGCATTTGCCGGAAAATTCAGGGCGTTCGGCATAACAACGCCTCCCGAGGACAGGAAACTGCCTGCGGATTATGATTCGCTGTTTGCCGCGCCGAATTACCGGATGCCCGATATCCTTGCGGCGCTTCTTATAGGCCAGATCGAGCGGTTTGAGGAAAACAGAAGACACCGGGGAGCCGTCGCATCGGTATATCAGGAGAATTTGAAGGATTGTGCAGTACTCCCGACGTGGCGCGAGGGGACCTCGTGGTTCATTTACCAGATACAGGCCGAAAAAAGGGATGCGCTCATAGCGCACCTGGCCGGGAACCATATAGAGACAAGCATCCATTACCGCCGTCCGCTGTCGGCTATGACGGCCTATAAGGCGCGAGCGGTGAATAAAAATGCCCGCGCCTTTGCCGAAAGGGCCGTATCGCTGCCTGTCCATAAAAACATATCCGAGAAGGACGCATTTATGATTGCCGGGTGCATAAAGGGGTTTTTAAAACCATGAAAAAAATTCTCATAACAGGGGGCGCGGGATTTATAGGCCATCATCTTGCGCCTTATTTATCCGGCAAAGGGCATCAGGTGGCTATTATCGACAGTTTCTATCATCACGCTTCGGACGCGCGGTATAATGCCTTTATTGTCGAACGCATCGGGATATTGCGGGAGCGAAAGATCCCGATCGAGACGGTCGATACCAGGAATACCGATCTTTTTCTGGATGTCATGGGAAGGCATGACCCGGATGTTATCATCCATCTGGCTGCGACCGCAAATGCCGGGCTCTGTAATCTTGATCCGCGGGAAGGCATTGACATGGGGCTTATGTCGTTTTGCGGGGTCTTGAACGCGTTGGTAAAGCATAAGAAAAAGGCCCACGTGATATATTCAAGTTCGAGCATGATCTACGGGCAGTTCAAAAAGCCCGTGGTGACCGAAGAAGACGTCCCTGCCCCTGTCAATATCTACGGGGCTTCCAAGGTCTCATGCGAGATATTCCTGAAGACGTACCAGATGGTCTACGGTATTCCGTTCACCATAATCCGGCCTTCGGCCCTGTACGGCCCGCGTTGTGTGAACCGGCGTGTAACGCAGATATTCATAGAAAGCATACTTGATGCGGGGGGGATCAGGGTCTCGGGCGACGGCACGGGCATGCTTGATTTTACCGATATCAGGGACCTCTGCCAGGGGATAAACCTTATCGTCGATAACCTCGAGATATCCCGGAACCAGATATTCAACATTACCTACGGCAAGGCCAGGGCTATCAACGATCTCCTGCCTATTTTGAAAAAAGAGTTGGGCGCGTTTCGCTGCGAATCGCTGCCCCGGGACCCTTCGGTCCCGAGCAGGGGGACGCTTTCGACGGAAAAAATAAAGAATATGTTGGGATATGACCCGCAATATCCGATCGAAAAAGGGTATCGTGAATTGATACAATGGTATAAGAAACTTAACTGGAAAAAACGGAACCTATAACGTATGTATACCAAAGATTTTGACGCGGAATACCGGGAAAAAGGCGCGTATCACCATACCCTTGCCGGGTTCAGCAGATTGTGGTATGAAAGGAACTATAGGCTCCTGGCAGACGGCCTTCACGGGAAGATACTCGACGTAGCGTGCGGGGACGGGAGGCTGGCTGATTATATCCGCGATAAAGACGCTGTTATCGACGGGTTTGATGCCTCCGGCCATGCGGTCGGGCTTGCGCGGCAGAAAAAGGTATACCGGGATCTCTGGGTCGGCGATATCACCGACCCGGCCGCCTATACGAGGGATACCTACGATTTTTTTGTTTGTTCCCTGTCGCTCCAGTATCTTGCCGAACCTGCCCTCGTACGGCATTTTAACGATATGAAAAGGCTTGTTGCCGGCGGCAGGGTATACCGTTTTACCTTTCCCAATACCGAACTTGTCCCGAAGGCTGAAACGATGAGGGCGATATTACGGCCCGTCTTCAGCCGTGTCGATATGGTCACCGTTACCGGTTTTATAAAGGACGCCGGTGCCATGGATGCAAAAAAACTGGCCGGCAATTTTAATAAGGCAAAAAACGATCCGGTCGAAAAAAGTTACCATTATATGGTAACGGTCTCGGACTGAGGCAGTAACCGATGGACAACGAGGTATATTTTACCCTTATTTCGCCGATCCATAACGAGGCCCCGACGATCGAGCAGCTTGTCGACCGGGGGGTAAAGGCTTTGAACGGATCTTCTCTCCTTAAGGGGAAACGGTGGGAATATGTGCTGGTCGACGACGGGAGTACGGATAACACGCAGGCAATCATCGCAAAAATGATGTCCCGGTATCCGGAGATCGTCGTAGGCGTCCGGCACAAGAAAAGGATGGGGCAGGGCCAGGCCCTGGTCACCGGTTTCTTTGTCGGTAAAGGGAGTATATTCGGTATCATTGATTCCGACCTGGAAAAACTGCCTGAAGATACGCCCAAGCTTCTCAAGGAGTATATCGGGGGCGCGTGCGATATCGTGTGCGCGTATATCGAGAACAAACACTGGATATCGAAGATCGGCAACGCGGTTGCGAGGTTCATCTTCCGGCATACTGCCCGGCAGATAGGCGCCAATCAGATGATCATTGCGTCAAAATTCGCGCATAAGGTCAATCTTGTCTGTAATGACCAGCGTTATGTCCTTCCCATTGCCGTTTCTCTGGGGGCCCGGCGCATAGGCCAGGTAAAGACCACGTATGTCCTCAGGCGGCACGGCCACTCCAAATATAACATGCTGATAAAGGTCTTCCAGGGTATCCCTGAAATGCTTCTCCTGAAATGGCGTATAACGATAAATTTTTACCAAACGCGTTTAGGGGATGCGTACGCGGATAATTTTGATTTGATCTCCAGGGATTTGTAAAAGGCGGCGGGCGATGAAACTTTATACGATGGCATGGTCGATGGCGCAAAAAAGGCAAATGACGGCCCGCAAGGCCTTTGATATCGTTTCGAACGAGTTCTTACGATCGGCCGGAAAGACCGGCGGGCTCAGGCCGCCGGCGCTTTTACTTTTCGAACCGGCCTCGGTGTGCAATCTCACCTGTCCGTTCTGCAAACTGGGGAACGGCGACATTAAAAGAGAAAAAGGCATCATGAAGCCTGCGCTGGTCGAAAAAATAGTCGAAGAGGTCAGGGATTCGCTTCAGGTAGCGCTCTTTACCAAC
>JAQURW010000029.1 GCA_028715425.1 Candidatus Omnitrophota bacterium | reverse complement strand
CAGCGACCGGCAGGCGCAGGCGATACTCGAAATGCAGCTGCAACGGTTGACCTCGCTGGAAGTCGATAAGATCGAAAAAGAATACCTTGAACTTATTAAACGGATCGAGATGTTGAAAGGGATCCTTGCAAACGAAAAAAAGATCCTGGCTATCATAAAAGATGAGATCGCGGAATTAAAGAACAAGTTCGGCGACGACCGGCGGACCGAGATCGTCGGCGAATTTAAAGACCTCGACGTCGAAGACCTTATTGCCGAAGAGGACATGGTGATAACCATATCGCATGCGGGATATATCAGGCGCCTGCCGGTAAGCGCCTATCGCAAACAGAAACGCGGGGGCAAGGGCGTCACCGGCACCGGCACGCGCGACGAGGATTTTGTCGAGCACCTTTTTATCGCGTCCACGCACGAATTTATCCTGTTTTTTACCGATTCGGGCAAGGTGTATTGCCTGAAGGTATATGAGATCCCTCAGGTAGGCAGGCTTGCCAAGGGGTCGGCGATCATCAATATCTTAAGCCTGGGCGGCGGCGAAAAGATAACCTCGTTCGTCCCGGTAAAAGAATTTGTCGCGGACCGTTTCCTTGTTATGGCGACCAGAAAAGGCAGTATTAAAAAAGTCGAACTGGAGGCCTTCAAGAATACGAGAAAAGGAGGCATTATCGCGATCACGCTGGAGGAGGGCGATAAGCTTATCGGAACAGCCCTGACCGACGGCAACCGCGAGATTCTTATCGCGACGCGGCAGGGCATCGCGATCCGCTTTAACGAAAAAGATATTCGCGATATGGGGCGGGGGGCCAAGGGGGTCATCGGTATACGGTTGGACAAGAAAGACGAAGTGATCGCCATGGAGGTCGTTGCCAAGGATGGGACGCTTCTTACGGTGACCGAAAAGGGTTTCGGCAAACGGACAAGCTTCGAAGAATATCGCTTGCAATCGCGGGGGGGAAAAGGTATAATCAACATCAAAATTACGGACAAAAACGGCACCGTCGTCGGCCTGAAAAGCATCAAAGAATCCGATGACATTATGATTATTACCCAGCAGGGTATGGTTGTGCGGAGCGCCGTCAAGGAGATCCGCGTCATCGGGCGGTCTACGCAGGGTGTCCGCGTGATCAAGCTGAACGATAAAGATCGCGTGGCTTCGGTCGCGTCCATTATTACCGAAGAAGAAGACGAAGAGCCGGGGTCCCTATCGTCTAGTCTGGCCTAGGACATCAGATTTTCGATCTGACGACCGGGGTTCAAATCCCCGTGGGGACGCCACGATAAAAAATCCGCTGTGGCAGCACCGGCGGCGGATTTTTTACGCATCGAATTTTATGCGTGCCGATTTCGATATTTTTCAAGGAAAAATGAGAAATCGGCACCATGCTTAAAATTCGATGATGTTTCTCTTTCACACAAGGGCGCACGCAACTCATGAAAAACATCTCCCCTGTCCTCAGTCTTGTCATACAGATCGCCGCATTATTATTCGTCGTCATCGCATTTTTAGTGCTCTATAATATGTTTTTGGTCGATCATTCCCTGGACGACCTTCAGATCGCCTTAAATGATATTAAAAGCGATAAATTCGGCGATGCGGACAAATTACTGTCCTATGCCCTGTCAAACGAGCTGAATAAACACCCCCCGTCTACCGCCGATCTTATTGCCCTAGATTATACAAAAAATGTCCTGGGACAAAACGACGCCAAACGCTCGCGGCGTGATATCGTGACAATCCTGGGCGATCTCATCTCCGCTAAAAAAGATGCCCGGGGCACGGCACTTCTAATGGCAGACAGGCTTAATGCGGCACTCTGCCGTATATTACGGATACGCACCAACAGTAAAAAACGGGTTCACGTGCTCCAGCAAATGCAGGCCCCGGTCATTCCGGCCGATTTTAATCACAGCCCAAACCCGATCCTTAGAAAGCATTATGAAGCCACTCAATTGCGCCTGTCAAAACAGTACGAAAAAGCAGCCGAAGCCTACCAGGAAATAGCCGCGCAATATCCCAACAGTAACGTTGCGCCATTAGCGCTGTTCCAGGCAGGCGCTATTTATGAGAACGATGCGCATAATATCAGCAAGGCAGAAGAGCTGCGGGAAAAGGTAAAGCAACAATATCCTGTATCGGCATATTCTTTCAAAGAGGCGGATGAATATGCGAAATTACGGCGTTTTTTACCGATGAAACTCCTTAAAACCGCGATACGAGCAGGGTCGATTAAATTTGTCGAGATCATGCTGGTGAAGGCGACTGAAAAAATGACCAAAGAAGGTATTAAACCGGGGGAGAAGTTCATAGTAAAGGCGACGGATAAACAGATTACAGCGGTGACCATGCAGCAGATCAATGAACGGCTTAAGAACGCGCCGGTCAGGGTGTCGGATTTCCGGCTCAAATTCGAACCGGGCAATGTTATCGGGCTTAATGGTGCGGGAACGCTCGGGATCAGGAGTGTGGATGGAAGGGCCAGCGGGACTATATGGCTTCTCAAGGATCCGCCCAAACAATTCCTGAAATATGCGGATGCCCGCAACGTGAAAGATCAGCAATGGGTCTACTTTGAAATCGATAGCGCGCGTATAGGCCCGGTGGTGATACCGCGACAACTGGTCAATGAATTGTTGGTTGAGGCGGAAGTAATATTTAATATCAATATCCCTTTTTCGGTCCAAACGATGGAATTCGATTCTGTTGCGGGCCGGACGATCTGGCAAGGCCCGCGCAATGAGCGCAATATAACGACCATGAAAAGCTCGTTAGAGCTTGCCACATACGAGGAGGGCCGGCAATGAGGAACGCGGATTATATTATCAATACGGTTATTATCGCCAATCGAACATATGCAAGACTCGTTATCGGGGTGACCGTCGCGGCGGCTATAGCGGTTTTTCTTTATTCGCTGTTAATTCCGCCGACCTATAAAGCGACAAGCCAAATTATTATAGCCGGTCTCAAGGCGGATTCCTCTATCATTAAAGATTATGACTCGCTCGAACGGTTTGTCAATAATCAGTACCGTATCATTACCGGAGAAAAGATCCTTAACGATGTCATGCAGAAACTTCACCTGGGCATATCGAAAAGATTTATTGTTTCTGATCCGCTGGCCCTTATCCGGAAAATGATCCGCGTCAGATATGTCAGGCATACTAATATCATAGAGATCGACGTCTACAGCGATAACCCCGTCCTTGCGACCCAGATATCGACGCTTCTTGTCGAAGAATACAGTCGGGCGGTGCGGGGGAATAATTTCGCGGTCTCTCAACAGGCCTTTACGTGGCTTAATGAAACCAGCTCTTTCAACAAAAAGATCAAGCTCTACGAGCGCGTCTTGTACCGGGAGACCAAGCACAATGATCCCGTCAGGGTTGAAGCAGAAATAAAAGCCCTGGCCGACACCCAGCATCAACTTTTGAATCAGCAAGGCGACGCAACCTTTAAGATCAGAAATCTGGAAAACCAGATGGCCTATATTGACTCTATAATAGCACAACACGATTTTAACGAGCTCGGCGTCGTATTTAAATCAGACGATGAATTGTATTATTTGAAGCGGCGCAAAAGCGAGCTCGAAAATCAACTTTATGAAGAACGCACAAGCGCTCCCCAATCCGATCGTATTGCCGGTATTGAAGAGGAGATAAAAAATATCGAGAACGATATGCTCAAACGGGCGGAAACAGAACTGGCAACCAAAAGAACAGACCTCGCTTTTTTAAAGAAGCAGCTGGAAGCCCTCGATAACGCTATAAGTAAAAATACCGCCGAACGGGCCCGGTTAACGAAAATTAAAGCGCGGCAGGAAATATTGATCCGGCAAAAGGAAATGTATCAGGCGCTGTATAACAAGGCGATCGATAGTTTTAAGACCGGGGCCATAGGCATTATCGACATACGCGGTATCACTACGCCGGCTGTTGACAGCATTCCGGATATCGCGTCACCCAATATCCCCTTAAATACGCTGTGCGGTCTGGTCATCGGGTTTATGCTTGCCCAGGTTTTTATATATTTGCGTATGCGCACTCAGGAATAAAAGGAGCAAAATAATATGGCTGCTCAAAACTCTATCCGCAACCGGCTCATATTGCTTATGGTCGGATTTTCGGTGTTTTTTATAGTAGCCTTTACCAGTATCCAGCTGAAAAATACGATGACGAGTATCAGCACCTACAATACCTTTCGCGCCAAACTGGGGGCGTTTATTACCCATAACGCCCTGGCGGGATTAAGGCCGACGATCGATGCGGGCGGGGTTGATGTCGTCCGGCTTATTGACGAAACGCTTCAACAATTTGTCATGTCCGAAATACTCGAAAAGGTGACTGTCCTCGGGCCGAACAGCATGGTGTCGATGAGCGACCGGCGGCATCTGGAAGTCGTGCGCGAAGGCGGCAAGGACGAATGGCTTTATTACTTTATCGATTCCGAGCAAAAGCAGATCAATATATTCATTTCGTTTCTGCCGACCAATGACTATGTAGTGAAATTAACGTATTCCCTCGGCAATATCGGCGCGGCGCTCAGGCAGATATACAATCCTATTATTACCACGGTCATCGTTATTATCGGCGCCAATATTGTTCTAGCCGTGATCTTATCCTGGATCATTGTCAACCCGCTCAGGAAATTGCATAGGTTCACCAAGATAGTCGCCGACGGGAACCTGGCCTCGCGGGTGTTTATTAAAACTAACGATGAATTTCAGGACCTGAGCGAATCGTTCAATACTATGACCATAGCCCTTCAAAAAATGAAGGATCGCGCCGAGAACGCAAATCCCCTGACCAAGCTTCCCGGGAACCTTGTTATCATGGAGGAAGTCGAACGGCGCATACAGGGTGACAGTAAGTTCGTGGTGCTGTATACCGACCTGAACAACTTTAAGGCTTTTAACGACAAATACGGGATCCATCAGGGAGATAAGGCCATTAAAATGACGGCGGATATTTTAAAAGATGTCGTCAGGGAAAAAGGGAATGCCGATGACCTGGTCGGCCATGAAGGCGGCGACGATTTTGTGGTCGTGACGACGCCTGACCGCGCGGCAGGTGTCGCAGAAACCGTTATCAGCGAATTTGATAAACGCGTAAAAGCCCTGTATAATGCCGAAGACATAGAGCACGGCTATTTTGTCAGCCATAACAGATCGGGCGAGACACAGAAATTTCCGATCATGGGGATCGCGTTATCCGGGGCAACAAACCAACATCGCGCCATTGCCAGTTACGGTGAAGTTACCAATATCTGCGCCGAGGTCAAGAAAAAGACCAAGGCCCAGGGCGTAAGCGCCTATGCTATCGATGCGAGATGCACAGAAAGAAAAGCATAATAATTTAGCAAATATGTTAAGTTAACATACTTACAATGCCGCTCAAGACACTTCTTAAAATTACACGAGATCATTTTACGGCACACGATGTGGCACGCGCCTTTGGGATATCGCCGGCATCGGCTCAGGTCGCGTGTTCGCGGTATATAGAGCAGGGGGTACTTATAAGGCCTAAACGAGGCCTTTATGTATTACGGCACCGGTGGGAAACCCTTCCGGAAGAGAGCGTGTGTGAGATCGCAAATATTCTTGAGACCCCATCGTATATTTCGCTTACAACGGCATTAACACTCTATAATGTGACGACACAGGTACAGCGGAATTTCTATGAAAGCATATCGATAAAACGGACCAAAGATATAACGATCGAAGGAAGGGTGTTCCAGTTCCGGAAGATCAGGAAAGATCTCTACGGGGGATTCGTAAAAAAGGAGAGGTATTTTATCGCCACTCCCGAGAAGGCCCTTGTCGACGCCCTGTATCTGACAACGCTAGGGCGGTACCGTCTTGACGTTGCGGCCCTGGATGTCGCTAAATTCGACGCACAAAAGCTGAATGCATGGTTTAAGGAATATCCGCTACGGGTGAAAAGGCTATGGGAGCAGCATGGCGAAATTTCGGGCAACGCTGTCATTCTAAGGAAATGATATAATGTGGGATCTTTCACGGCATGAAAAAATAGAGATGGCAATACTTGACGGGCTGCATTCCCGGCGGATCCTGGAGAGGCTTATTTTTTGCGGCGGGACTATGCTCAGGCTTTGTCACGAACTGAACCGCTATTCTGTGGACCTGGATTTCTGGTTTACCGAACGGGCGCATCGGGAAGAGTTGTATGAAAAGACACAGAAATTCCTGGGCGAGGCCGCAAGGCTTAAAAAATCCTGTAAGACGGAGAATATGCTTACCTTTGAATTCGCGGTCCCCGCGTATGCGCGCGCCCTTAAGTGTGAATACCGTTACCGCGAAGGAACGGTTGCCTGTGAAAATAAGATCGCTTTTTCGAAAAACAGCAATAGTCAGGTGCTTCTCAGGGCCGCGACTCTTGAAGAGATGATGAACGCAAAGATACAGACCTTTCTTGACCGTGTCCAGATACGGGACGCTTTTGATATTGAATTTTTGATGAAACGGGGCATCGCCGTAAAGGCAACAAAAGAAGACATCGCCAGAATGTTAACGCTCCTCGGACAATTTAAGCCGAATGATTACAAGGTCGCCCTTGGCTCGCTTCTTGATTTTAAAGAGCGCGAATACTACCGTAACGCGAAATTCAGCTACCTGGTAACCCATCTTGAAATGTTATTGCCACAACCATAACCTAAGGCTGGCATAATGCACAAAGGGACCCTTTACATTGTTGCGACACCGATCGGCAATCTGGAAGACATAACCCTTCGCGCGATCGGCACCCTTAAAGCTGTTGATGCGATTGCCTGTGAAGACACGCGGCATACCGGTATTTTACTGCAACATTACGATATTCATAAACCCCTGATAAGTTTTTATTCTTATAACCAAATAAAAAAAGTAGATTTTCTTATATGCGAACTTAATAACGGAAAAAACATTGCCCTTGTTTCTGATGCCGGAACGCCGGGCATTTCTGATCCCGGATATACAATCATCAGGGCTGCCATCAACAATGATATCGGCGTGTCTGTTATTCCGGGGCCCTCGGCTGCCATTGCCTGTCTGGCAGTCTCCGGCAAGCCTACGGATAAGTTTATTTTTGAAGGTTTTTTATCCAATAAACCGTCCCAGCGCCAAAAAAGGCTCCGGGAACTTAAGGATGAAGAGCGCACGATCGTTATTTATGAGTCACCCCACAGGATACTAAAGCTCCTGGATGATATCCAGGAGATCATGGGTGGCCGGGAAGTCGTGTGCGGCCGGGAATTGACCAAGAAGTTCGAGGAAGTCAAACGGGGGACAGCAGCCGATCTTAAGGCATATTTCGCTGAAAAGGGGCCGAAAGGGGAGTTTGTAGTGATCCTCTAGGGATTTATATTGACAAAACGGCCTGTATTGGTACAATATATAGCCCATATATATAATATAAGGAGAAAAGATGCCGACACAGCAAACCTTGGTATTGATCAAGCCGGATGGGTTAAAAAAATCGCTTACCGGCAACATCCTGACCCGCCTTTCTGAGACCAAATTGGATATAATAGCATCCAAGATAGTCAAGGTATCCCGGCCGCTTGCCGAAGAACACTATAGGGCGCTTAAAGACAAGCCGTTCTTTGGAGACCTTATCAAATATATCATGGGAGAATACCATAAAAAGAAGGTCATGGCCCTGGTGTACTGGGGGCCGGATGCCATCAAGAAGGTGCGCGATATCTGCGGATCGACGAATCCCGAAGAAGCCGATGCGGTTTCGATACGCGGGGCCTACGGCCGTATCACCACTAAAGGCGTTTATGAGAACGTTATTCATGCCTCAACCGATGAAAAAGACGCCGAACGCGAGATCAAACTCTGGTTTGAGCCGCAAGAGATCATCATGGATATTTATCCTGTTAAGACCGTCAGTATTACACAAGAAAAAAGAGCCTGGGCCTGACCTATGATACGATCCATGACCGGATTCGGGAGCGGAAAGGCGAAGTCCCCCTACGGAAGCGTAACAGCCGAGATCAAAACCGTTAACCATAAATTCCTTGAAATCAGTTATAAGCTTCCCAACGGGCTTGCTTTTTTTGAAGATAAGGTCAAAGAGACTCTGCAGGAAAAAATAAAACGCGGCAAGGTCTATTTCAACCTTATCTATGAAGGGAATACCCCCCACGGAGAGAGCCTGTTCCTCGATCTTGCCTTGGCAAAACAATATTATAAGAAGATAGTAGAGCTCAAAAAGGCCTTTCATATAGAAGAAAAAATCGGTCTTAAGGACCTCGTATCGTTTCCCGGCGTTCTTAATTACCGTGTCAGCGAAGGAGAATTCTCAAAATTGTGGCCGCTTGTCGAAAAGGCGGTCTGTTCGGCCCTGCGCAGGCTCATAACGGATCGCGAACGGGAAGGCCGGCATTTAGCCGTCGACCTGAAAAAAAGGATCGACAAGATCAGTGCACACATAAAAATTATAAAGAAAAAATCATCAGCCAACGTCAAGGTGTATAAGAAAAAGCTCGAACAAAGGATCCGGGAAATAACCGGCCTGCCGCCCGTTAACAGCGATCGTCTTGAGATGGAGGTTGCGCTGTATGCCAAAAATTCCGATATTACGGAGGAGTTGACGCGCATGGAAAGCCACGGCATCAATTTTGACCGTATCATCAAGGAAAACGGCGAGACCGGAAAAAAACTCGATTTTGTCGCCCAGGAAATGCACCGTGAGATAAACACCATCGGCTCCAAATCCAGCGATTATGCCATATCGCGAAGCGTTATCGAGATAAAAAGCGAAGTCGAAAAGATCCGGGAACAGGTAAAGAACCTAGAATGACCGAAAAAAAGTCAGGGAATGTTTTTGTTATTTCAGCTCCGTCGGGATGCGGGAAAACGACGGTGGTCAAAAAGGTTATCGGCAGCACGACATGCCTCGAAAGGTCGGTTTCGGTAACGACCCGTAAGCCCCGTACCGGCGAACGGCCCGGACGGGACTATCAGTTTATCTCGGAAAATGTTTTTAAACGTAAGGTGAAAAACGGCGACTTTCTGGAATGGGCCCAGAATTTCGGCTATTACTACGGAACACTGCGAAAACATATCACGGATGTTTTAAAGAAAGGGAGCGATATTATCCTGACTATCGATGTCAAGGGGGCTGCCCAGATCCAGCGAAAAATGCCCGGGAGCGTCCTGGTGTTTATTATGCCGCCCAATTGTGAGGAGCTGGCCCGCCGCCTCAAGAAACGCGCGACGGATGACGCCAAAGCGGTTGAGGAGCGTTTGCGAACGGCCCGGCGGGAAATAACCCAGGCGGCGAAATATGATTATCATATTGTCAATGACAACCTGAGCGATGCGGTGTTGAAGCTAAAGGCGATCATTATAGCAAAACGATGCGAGATAAAAAAGGCCCGGCAACGGTCCAGGAAAGAGGTAGCGGCATGAATATTACCGGTATCGATAAACTGATGGAAAGAACGGATAACAGTATTTATAAGTTAGCGGTTCTTACCGCCAAGCGCGCTCATTAGATAAGCCAGGGCGCTACCAGGCTTGTCGACATGCCGCTCACGACAAAACCGACGATCGTTGCCTTGCAGGAAATCGCCGAAAAAAAAATAGAGTATAAGAGCGTCGAAAAAGCCAAATAAGGCGGGCCATGAAACATGTCATCATCGGCATTACCGGGAGCATTGCGGCGTATAAGGCGTGTGACCTGATCACCTTATACCGCAAAAACGGCCTTGAGGTGACCTGCATCATGACCGAGGAGGCACGCCACTTTATAACGCCGCTTACGCTGGAAACATTGACCGGTAATAAGGTTGCGGAGGATATGTTTGCCCTCCCGGAGAATCGCAGCCCTCAGCATATAGCGCTTGCAGAAAAAACCGACCTGGTCGTTATCTATCCTGCTTCAGCCAATGTTATCGGCAAGCTGGCCCATGGCTTGTGCGACGACCTGTTGACCTGCGTTATTTTTGCCACACATGCCCCGGTGTTGATCGCGCCTGCCATGAACGCGAATATGTTCACACACGCGGTTGTTCAACAGAATATAGCCGCTTTAAAAAAGATCGGTTATATTTTCATCGGCCCGATCAAAGGCCGTCTGGCCTCCGGCCGTCACGGAATAGGCCATGTCGCCGAAGTTCCCGACCTGTGGCGCGCCTCCCAACGAGTATTGTCGTGAAAAAACCGCACATGGTCATCACCGCAGGGCCTACGTACGAACCTATCGATTCGGTGCGGGTGATCGCCAATGTATCTACAGGCCTTATGGGATACGAACTGGCCCGGGAAGCGGTAAAAAAAGGCTATAAGACCAGCCTCATATCAGGGCCGACGTATCTTACCCCGCCGAGGGGTGCGCATTTTATCCCGGTACTGACCGCAGGCGATATGGATAAAGCGGTCCGTAAAGAAGTACGGGGGGCGGACGGCCTTATTATGGCGGCGGCGGTCGCTGATTTTCGGCCGTCGAAAAAAATACCGGGAAAAATAAAAAAGATAAAAAGGTTAGTATTAACATTATATCAAAATAAAGATATTATTAAATCTTTGCCGCAGGGGACTCTTAAGGTCAGAGTCGGATTTGCCCTTGAATCGGGTAATCTGCTGCGAAACGCGCATAAAAAGCTTATCGATAAAAAGCTGGACTTGATCATTGCGAATAAAATAAGTAAAAAAAGCACCCCCTTCGGAGGGGGCAGCAAGGATTTTATCCTTTTAGAAAGGGGTAAAAAGCCGAAATTCCTTTATGGCGTAACGAAACGGACGGCAGCGCGTGCTATTCTTGACACCCTTAAAAATAGTATGCTATAATCCTCTAGCCTTATGAGATACCGTAAGGGGTTCACTATTATCGAACTTGGGATCGTTATTTTCCTGATAGGGGCCATTATTGTCGCCTTGACCCCGTTTATCAGGGAAGCGAAGCGAAAGACGTGCGCCGTAAGGTGCATCCATAATTTACAAAATATAGGGTTAGCGCTCAGGTCCTATGCCCTTGCGCATGATGAAGCGGTGCCCAAGGACCTGAGTCTTTTATGGACAGAGGGATATTTGGCTAAAGAGAATTCGTTTGATTGCCCCTTCACAAGCCATAAGGGTACGGCCAAAGAGCCTGATTATATTTATGACGCGCACGGGGATTTCCGGAAACCCGACAATATTCCCGTTGTTTATGACAAGCCGAGCAATCATCCGGATAAAAGCTTTAATGTGCTGTACTTGAACGGGGATATTGAGCATCAGGAGGATAGCGCGACGGCGGAGAAGCAACGTTTTGGCGCGATGGCCGAGTAGTTAGGCAGCGGTCTGCAAAACCGCGTATACCGGTGCGATTCCGGTTCGCGCCTCCATTTTGATTTTGCCTCGGCAAAATCAAAATGTCCTGAATTCAATGTGTTCTGATTTCTATGGGAAAATGCGAAGCATTTTCCCATAGTATGAAATCAGAACCATGAAATGAATTCAGGACGAAACGATGATTGACAGCATCTGTTCCGAAAGCTAAACGTGGCACCGATTTCAAGCAATGGCGAGCATTCTGACGAATGCTCGCGCATTGAAATCAGTGCGCACAGCTTTCGGAACGGAAATTTTGCTTTGCAAAATTTCACCAGGGCAGCTGGCGCAGCTGGATAGCGCGCTTCCTTGACATGGAAGAGGTCACAGGTTCGAATCCTGTGCTGCCCACCATTTTTCGCCCGCGCTTAACACCGGCGAAAAATGGTCCTGAAAGCGACGTAAAAGCCGCTTAAAATTTCCCCTGGATATCTTCAGGAAATTTTCAGGGCTTTTCCAGGCCGGGATGGCGGAATTGGCAGACGCCTGGGACTTAAAATCCCATGATCGCTTGCGATCGTGCCGGTTCAAGTCCGGCTCCCGGCACCAGCGTTGCCCTTGCTTACGGGTAGGCAACGCGTACCGAAATCAATGTGCGAAGAATTCGAGAAACCATAACGGTTTTGAGAAATCTGAGCCATGTTTTGATTTCGGTACAACAATAAAGCGCAAACACAAAGGACAGATACCCATGGAACTCGACACCTTACGTCATAGCACCTCACACATACTGGCTGATGCGGTAAAACGGTTATTCCCGGGGACCAAACTGGGCATCGGGCCGTCCATTAAGGACGGATTTTATTATGACTTCGACAGGGCCGAACCGTTTACCGAAGACGATGTCGTCCGCATCGAGGCTGAAATGGAAAAGATCATACAAGAGAACAGCCTTTTTACGCGTGGAGAGATGCCGTCCCAAGACGCGATCGCGCTGTTTACGCGGCTTAAAGAAGATTACAAGGTTAAGCTTATTCAGGAGCTCGGACAAGACACCGTGACGATATATAAACACGGTAATTTCGTCGACCTCTGCCGGGGCCCGCACCTGGCATCGACCGGCCAGGTAAAGGCCTTTAAACTGTTAAGCCTGGCCGGGGCCTATTGGCACGGTATCGAGACAAACCCGATGCTCCAGCGTATTTACGGGACAGCGTTTTTTGCAAAGACAGAGCTCGATGATTACGTGCGCCTGCAGGAAGAGCTTAAAAGAAGGGACCACCGCCGTCTCGGAAAAGAGCTGGACCTTTTCAGTTTTCATAATGAGATGGGTGCCGGCCTGGTGTTGTATCATCCGAAAGGAGCCCTTCTCAGGATGCTCATCGAAGATTATATCAAACGGGAGCATTTAAAACGGGGATATGAATTTGTTGTCAGCCCGCATATCATGAAAAGCGACATATGGATACGGTCCGGGCATTATGATTTTTACCGGGAAAACATGTATTTCCTTAAGATAGACGAAGAAGAATTTGCCGTTAAACCCATGAACTGCCCCGGCCATATCCTGGTCTATAAATCACGCAAGCGGAGTTACCGTGACCTGCCGCTCCGGTTGTTTGAACTGGGGAGCGTATACCGCTATGAAAAAAGCGGGGTCCTGCACGGGCTCCTGCGCGTCAGGGGCTTTACCCAGGACGATGCGCACATATTCTGTCTTAAGGAACAGGCCCAAGAGGAGATCACGAAAGTCATAGATTTTGTCGACGAGACGCTTAAGGTCTTTGGGTTTAACGAGTTCGCCGTTGAATTAAGCACGCGGCCGGAAAAATCCGTCGGGAACGACGAGGATTGGAATGCGGCGCAAACGGCGCTCGAAAACGCGCTCAAGGCAAAAAATTTAACCTATGAGATCAATGAAGGAGAAGGCGCCTTTTACGGCCCGAAAATAGACATCAAACTGAAAGATGCGCTCGGCCGTCAGTGGCAATGTGCGACCATCCAGTGCGATTTTAATAATCCCGAACGTTTTGACCTTACCTTTACCGATAGGGACGGCGTTGAAAAAAGGCCTATCATGCTCCACCGGGTCATCCTGGGAAGCCTGGAACGGTTTTTAGGGGCCCTTATCGAACATTACGGAGGCGCATTCCCGCTGTGGCTGGCGCCCACACAGGCGGTTATTATTCCTATCAGCGATAAACAGAACGAATACGCGTATAAAGTGCAGGCAGTTCTTAAAGGGGCCGAACTCCGCGCCGAGGTGGATAATCGCCACGAAACCATGCAGAAAAAACTCCGTGCCGCCATCGAAGAAAAGATCCCCTATATGATCATAGTCGGCGGCAAAGAAATAGAAAACAATACCGTTTCCGTGCGGTCGAAAGCAAAAGGCGATTGCGGCGTAATGCCGGTCAATGCGTTCGTCGAACGTGTTAAAAAAGAGATCGAAGAAAAAATATAAAAACATGGTAAAGGAGGTGGTACGTTACGAGTACTAAGTATTTGAGGATAAACTATAAGATCAGAGCGAGGGAATTGCGTGTCGTAGACGAGGCAGGGAACCAGGTCGGGGTCTTGGAGGTTCAGGAGGCGCTGAAACGTGCCCAGGAGGCAGGGCTTGACCTTGTCGAGGTTGCGCCGGATGCCAAGCCGCCGGTAGCGCGCATCATGGATTACTCGAAGTTCAAATATGAGCAGGAAAAAAAAGAACGCGAGGCGCGCAAGAAACAGCATATCATACATACTAAAGAGGTCAAGGTCGGGCCGAAGATCGAGGAGCATGATTATCAGGTGAAGCTGCATCAGATCGAGAAGTTCCTGTCGCGCGGCGACAAGGTCAAGGTCAGCATGATGTTCAGGGGCCGGGAAATGATGCATATCGAACTCGGCAAGAACGTCATAAACCGTCTTGCTCTGGACGCGACTGCCGTCGGCGAGCTTGAATTCGAACCGAAGCTTGATGGAAGAATGCTGGGAATGGTGCTCCGGCCGAAGAAATAAACATACGGAAAACGCGCGCAAAACAGTCCTCTCACTATATTGGGGAAGAGAACGCAGGAGGGATCACATGCCTAAAATGAAAACAAATAAAGGCGTAGCAAAACGGTTCAAGATCACGAAAAAAGGAAAGATAAAAAGGGCCTATGCGGGCCGGCGGCATATCCTGACATCCAAATCGGCGAAACGGAAACGCCAGCGTGCGGTATCCGGAGGGCTTGACGGATCGGGGCCGAGCCTGATCAAAAGGCTTTTGCCGTACGGCTAAAAGGAGGATAATAATGACTAAGGTCAAATGGGCGGTAGCGTCGAAACAAAAACGAAAAAAAATATTTAAACGGGCCAAGGGGCAAGTCGGGGCGCGGCACCGGCTCTTGCGAACCGCGAAGGAATCGGTAAAACGCGCGCTTGCGTACAGTTACCGCGACCGTAAGCAGAAAAAGAGGATCTTCAGGGACCTTTGGATCGTCCGCATCAGCGGGGCCTGTAAGGAGCTCGGTTGTTCATATAGTAAATTCATGGGCGACCTGAAAAAAGCCAAGATAGCGTTGAACCGGAAGATGCTTGCGTGGCTTGCGGTAAACGATAAAAAGGCTTTCGGTGAATTGGTCAAGGCGGTCAAAGGATAAGCCGGCACTACTTACGGACATGAAAAACAAGATCGAGAGCTTACGAAAATCATTCGACGCGGCACTAGCGGCCTGTACGACGACCGACGATGCGGCAGGTATACGTATACAATATCTCGGCCGTAAGGGGATGCTGGCCGCTCTTACCAAGGAGTTGTCGGGCGCGGCTAAAGAAGACAAGCCGGCGCTGGGGCAGGCTATCAATGCCGCCAAAAAGCACATCGAAGAAAAACTCCTTGAAAAAGAAAAGACTATAAAGCCGGGACGTGACGAACACGGCGCGATAGACGTAACGCTCGATGCCGCCGAAAAAAATATCGGCTCGCTGCATCCCTTGACCAAAACCCTCCAGGGCATTACCGAGATATTTATGTCGCTGGGATTTCGCGTTGCCGACGGGCCCGAGATCGAAACGGAATTCATGAACTTCGAGGCGTTGAATATCCCGCTCGACCATCCGTCGCGCGATGCCTTCGACACGTTCTATCTTGACGATACGCATCTTTTGAGGAGCCATACCTCGACGGTACAGATACATATTATGCAACAAGAGAAACCGCCGGTCCAGGCGATCATGCCCGGCCGCGTCTACCGGCCTGACGCGCTTGACGCCGCGCATTCCTTTATGTTCCATCAGGTGGAAGGCCTGATGGTCGACCGCGGCATTACCTTTGCGGACTTAAAAGGCGTCATTAATCTTTTTGCCAAACGCATGTTCGGTGACGGGGTGCGGCTGCGTTTCCGGCCGAGTTTTTTTCCGTTCACGGAACCGAGCGCCGAAGTAGATATTTCATGCTTTATATGCGACGGGCGGGGATGCCGTGTCTGTTCTAAAACAGGGTGGCTCGAGATCCTCGGCGCCGGCATGGTCAACCCGAAGGTATTCCTGAACGTCGGTTATGACCCCCGGCGCTATACCGGATTCGCGTTCGGCATGGGTGTC
>JAQURW010000209.1 GCA_028715425.1 Candidatus Omnitrophota bacterium | reverse complement strand
TATAACGCTCCATGAAGAAACAGATCCGGTCACGAACCTTAAAAACAGGGTTGTAGCCGAACATAAGGGAGATTACCATCCTCAGATCATCATCCTGGACAAGAATGAAGAAGTCGCTGCGATCTATTCCATCCCGTCCGGCGCGCACATCCTGGCCAGGGACGGCAAGACGGTGAGCGCCGGAGAAGTGCTGGCGAAAACGCCGCGTGTTGTTACCAAGACAAAAGATATCACCGGCGGGTTGCCGCGTGTCGCCGAGCTTTTTGAAGCCCGCCGACCGAAGGATCCGGCTATCATAAGCGAGATCGAAGGCATCGTCGAATTCGGCGAAAGCAAAAAAGGGCAAAAACGGGTAATTGTGAAATCGGCCAGCGGTATGAAAAAAGAATATATTATACCCCACGGCAAACACCTGAACGTGTATAAAGGCGACCGTGTTTTTGCCGGCCAGCAGATGATAGACGGGCCGGTCGTTCCTCAGGATATCTTGAGGGTCTCGGGAGAAAAAGCCCTTCAGGAATATCTGGTCAACGAAGTCCAGGAGGTTTACCGCCTGCAGGGCGTCAAGATAAACGACAAACATATTGAGGTCATCGTCAGGCAGATGCTGAAGAAAGTCAAAGTCGAGGATTCGGGCGACGGCCCGTTCCTGGTCGGCGAGCAGATCGACCGTACGGTTTTCCAGGAAGAGAACAGAAAACTCCTTAAGAAAAAATTAAAACCTGCAAGCGCGCGTCCCGTTCTTCTTGGCATTACCAAGGCATCGCTTACTACCGAGAGTTTTATTTCGGCGGCAAGTTTTCAGGAAACCACCAAGGTCCTGACCGATGCCGCCGCCAGCGGCAAGATCGATCATCTTTTGGGGCTCAAGGAAAATATTATTATGGGGCACCTGATACCTGCCGGGACCGGATTTTCGGTCCACCGGAATATAGAGGTTGTAAAGAACGTCCTTGATATAAAGGAAGAAAAGGCCGAGGAAACCAAAGAAGAACAAGCTGCCGCAGGAGAAAAGAAAGAGTAATAAATTATGCCGACAATAAATCAGCTTATCAGATTGGGACGGGAGAGGTTCAAATATAAAAGCAAGTCGCCGGCGCTTCAGGGGTGTCCGCAGCGACGCGGGGTGTGCCTTCAGGTAAAGACGCAGACGCCGAAGAAACCGAACTCGGCCCTGCGGAAAGTCGCCAGGGTGAGGCTATCGAACGGGATCGAAGTAACGTCGTATATCCCCGGTGAAGGTCATAACCTTCAGGAGCACTCCATAGTCTCGGTACGCGGCGGCAGGGTTAAAGACCTGCCGGGTGTACGGTATCACATTGTCCGCGGTATCCTGGATACGGCGGGAGTCACAGACCGTAAGAAGTCACGTTCAAAATATGGCGCCAAACGGCCCAAGAAAGCATAGCCCAAACGGCAAACGCTTAGAAAAGGTGTATTATGAGAAGAAGACGTGCGGAAAAACGAGCGACAAAAAATGACGCCAAATTCGGCAATCCCTTACTCGGGAAATTTATCAATATGGTGATGATCTGCGGTAAAAAATCAAAAGCCGAGACGATAATTTATCGGAGCCTGGATGCATTGTGCGAAAAAACCGGCAATAAGAACCAGGTTGAGGCCTTTACCAAGGCTATCGACAACGCGCGGCCGCTTTTGGAACTTAAATCACGCAGGATCGGCGGTGCGACGTATCAGGTCCCTGTCGAGGTCAAGTTGGAGCGCGGGCAGTTCCTTGCTATGATGTGGATCCGCGATTACGCCCGGGCCCGTAAGGGAAAACCCATGCAGGAAAAACTGGCGCAGGAGCTTATCGACGCATACAATAAGGAAGGCGCCGCTTTGAAAAAACGCGAGGAAACTCATAAAATGGCTGAGGCTAACAAGGCATTCAGCCATTATCGATGGTAACGGAAATGATGGTAACGGAAAAAATGAACGAACAACAAACTGTACCTGATAAAGAAATAGAATACCTCCAAAATACCCGTAATATGGGTGTTATAGCCCATATTGACGCCGGCAAGACTACGGTCAGCGAACGTATTCTCTATTATACGGGGAAATCGTATAAGCTTGGCGAAGTCCACGAGGGCACTGCGGTCATGGACTGGATGGAGCAGGAGCAGGAGCGCGGCATCACCATTACCAGCGCCGCAACGACGTGTTTCTGGAAAGGGAAAAGGCTTAACCTTATCGATACGCCCGGCCATGTTGATTTTACGATTGAGGTCGAGAGGTCGCTTAAGGTCCTCGACGGTTGTGTCGTTGTATTCTGCGGAGTGGCCGGCGTGCAGCCGCAATCTGAAACAGTATGGCGGCAGGCAAACAAATATAAAGTGCCGAAGATAGCATTTGTCAATAAACTTGACCGTGTCGGCGGGGATTTTTTTAAAGTCGTTAAAGACATCCAGGCCCGTTTAAAGGCTAATGCGCAGCCGGTCCAGATACCGATAGGCGCCGAGGACCGTTTTAAAGGAATTGTGGACCTGGTTTCCATGAAAGCGTATATTCACGAAACCGACGATCCTGACGAGACGCCGAAAGAGATGCCGATACCCGAAGACCTCAAGGCCGTAGCAAGCGAGTACCGCCATAATCTGATAGAGAAACTTGCGGAGTCATGCGAATCGACGATGCAAAAATACATCAATGACGAAGGCATCTATCCTGATGAACTGAAGAAATATATCCGCGCGGCCGTGATAAAAAATACCTTTATACCCGTATTTTGCGGCGCTGC
This sequence comes from Candidatus Omnitrophota bacterium, assembly GCA_028715425.1. GTDB lineage: Bacteria > Omnitrophota > Gorgyraeia > JABMRN01 > JABMRN01 > JAQURW01. The sequence continues at coordinate 1,480 of JAQURW010000209.1, read as the reverse complement.
ATTTAAAAATAAAGGTATCCCGTTCCTTTTGGACGGGGTGACAGAATACCTTCCGTCGCCTTTGGATCTTCCGCCGGTAAAAGGCGTTAATCCTGAGACCGGCACCGAAGAAATGAGACGGCCGGACAATAGCGAGCCGTTCACGGCCTTGGCTTTTAAGATCATGTCAGACCCCTATGTCGGCAACCTGACGTATTTACGCGTATATGCGGGAACGCTTTCCAAAGGGTCGTATATCCTGAATGCTACCAAGGGCAGCAGGGAGCGGGTCGGGAAGATATTGCGCATGCATGCCAATAAACAGGAGATCATCGATGACGCAAAAACCGGCGACATCATTGCGTTAGTCGCGCTCAAGGATACAACGACCGGTGACACGTTGACTGACCCTGAGAAGCCGCTGGTCCTGGAAAAGATGCATTTCCCTGAACCGGTCATTTCAATGGCCATTGAGCCGGCTACAAAGGCGGATCAGGACCGTCTCGGCCAGGCGCTCAGGCGGCTCAGCATGGAAGACCCGACGTTCAGGGTCACGTATAATAACGAGACCTCACAGACGCTGATAAGCGGTATGGGAGAACTTCATCTGGAAGTATTGGTTGATCGTATGAAAAGGGAGTTCAATGTCGTTGCCAATGTCGGGAGGCCGCAGGTTGCCTATAAAGAAACGATTGGTAAAATGGTAGAGGCGACCGGAAAATTTATCCAGCAGACCGGCGGTCACGGCCAGTACGGGCATGTCGAATTTAAAATGGCGCCCGGAGAAAAGGGAAAAGGCATACTATTTGTCGATGAGATCAAAGGGGGCGCCATACCGAGAGAGTATATAAAGTCAGTTAAGGAAGGTGTCTTTGAGGCCGCGAAATCGGGAACGCTGGCAGGGTATCCGGTTACCGATATGACGGTCACGCTTTATGACGGTTCGTTTCACGAAGTCGATTCGTCGGACCTTGCTTTCAGCATGGCTGCGCAGTACGGTTTTTCCAGCGGGATGCGCCAGGCAAATCCGGTCCTTCTCGAACCTGTCATGGACCTTGAGGTAACGACGCCCGAGCAGTATTTAGGCGAAGTCATCGGTGACCTGAATTCCCGTCGGGTGAAAATAGAGATGATCGAACAACTTTTCGACGCGAAAGTCATACGCGGGTTCGCGCCGCTGGCTGAAATGTTCGGCTACGCAACTATTATTAGAAGCTTGACACAGGGCCGTGCAACGTATACAATGGAACCTTCATTCTATCAGGAAGTGCCTAAACATATAGCACTTAAAATAGTAGAAGGTAGAACAACAAATAATAAACGATAAGGGCACAAGGTCACTGGGGCACCACAACGCTATCACAGGAGGGACCTATGGCAAAAGAAAAATTTGAACGGACCAAGCCGCATGTGAATGTCGGCACGATCGGACACATAGACCATGGTAAGACGACCCTGACGGCAGCGATAACGAGCGTACTGGCGAAGAAGGGACAGGCCG
>JAQURW010000208.1 GCA_028715425.1 Candidatus Omnitrophota bacterium | reverse complement strand
GCGGACATTATCAAAAAGCCGGCGTCTCCGGTGAAGTCGCCGGGTCCGTCACGATGCGCCCCCTGCGAAGGTGATATCCTCCCGTTATCGAAAGAAACAGTGAACAAGCTCCTGGCAGCGCGGCGCTGATGGCAGACGGCCGAGGCAGCTAAGGCCGAGCAGATCGCTAAGGAACTTAAGTTCAAGGATTTTGCCGAAGCAAAATATTTCCTGGACCTTGTCGCTATTGTCGCGGAAGACCAGGGGCATCATCCGACCATGACCCTTATGTATAACAAACTTAAGATCACCTTGACGACTCACGCGGCCGGCGGACTTACCGAAAACGATTTTATCATGGCAGGGATCATCGATGAGCTGGCGCCTGGGATCGTATAGCGGTCTGGTCGTCCTGATTCAACGACTCCCAACCGCCAGGGGCCGGACATCGGGTCGCAGTACCGTTCGGTGATTTTTTACTATGACGAGGCCCAGAAAAAAGAAGCGTTTGCCTCAAAGGCGGCGCTTGAAAAATCCGGGAAATTCAAAGGGAAGATCGTAACTCAAATAGTCCCCGCAACCATTTTTTATCCGGCCGAAGAATATCACCAGAAATACGACTTAAAACACGGCATCAAATCCTGCCTTTTGTGAACCGGGTCCATTTCTCCCGCACATAAATGTGACAATCTTGTTACACTACCATGACTTTTATTCGCCTAACGCCAGTATACTTATATGTATATTTATGAAGATATATACGCATAATAACTTACCTATAGTTACAGGCGGCCTCTCGCGTTATTTCATAAAGCTGACGAGCCTGATCACCTTGTGCGGGTTTATCGGTACCCAGGTCATGAGCACTGCAGGCATGGAGGATGCCTGGGCTCAGGCAAAGAGCCCGTACATCGCCAAAGAAATTTTTATCCCGCCGAAACTCGGAACCGTGACAGGCGCATGGCAGACCGGCACGACCAATATCATTCATATCCAGGATGCCCATTGTAATTATGAGGCGCAGCGCGCGATCAGCCGCCTGATCGGTTATGCGCACCGCCGCTACGGCGCAAAGGTCGTTAATGTCGAAGGGGGTAAAGGCGCCTTTCGGCTCGGTGCGTTTACCGGCATAAAAGACGTATCGGTGCGGCAGAAAGTAGCCGATTATTTTTTGCGGCAAGGCCTTATTAACGGCGCGGAATATTTTGCCGTTACCAACCCCAAAGCCGTGACCCTGTGGGGCATCGAAGATGCTTCGCTCTACAAAGAAAATCTTACGGTATACCGCGATTTTCTGAACGAACACGAGGCCGTGACCCGTTCCCTGACCGGCCTCAAGGCAGTCCTGGACGGGCTTAAAGAAAAAATTTATCGTCCGGGCCTTTATGAACTCGACCGGCAGGCCGGGGCATACCGGACCGGCGCGCTCGATCTCAAGGTATATGTTGCTTATCTGATCGATCTTGCCCAAAAGACACGTATACGCGCGGCCGGTTTTACCAACGTCGCGGCTCTGGCCCGGTGCCTGGACACGGAATCCCTGATCGATTTTAAAAAAGCCACGCTCGAGCGCGACGAACTGGTCAGCCGTCTTCAAGAAGTCCTTTCCGAATATGAACTTAAGGAACTGGTCGGCTGGACAGTCAATTTTACCAACGGCACGGTGCGGGAAACGGCATTCTATCAATACCTTCTGATGAAGGCTGCGAGCGTCGGTCTTGATCTCAAGCGTTCCAACGAGCTTCAAAAATACCTGGTCTATCTGGCAGGATATGAGGCCGTCGATAAAACCGTACTTTTTACCGAAGTCGAACGGTTGGAAGAAGCCCTCTTTAAAGCCCTTGCCTCAAGCGGCCGGTCCAGGATACTGGTAAGGCTTTCGAAAAATCTTGGCATCATGGAAAACCTTTTCGAAACGAGGATCACGCCGGAGGACCATGCCTATTATGAAAAACACAAAGGCGCGTTCAGGGCAGATGTATTTGTTAAATTTATACGGGATAGTAGGGGCAAGGCATGCCTTGCCCCTACGGTCGAAACATGCATTCAGCAGCTCGATAATTACCGGGCCATGATCGAAAGGTTTTATAAATGTTCCATGATGCGTGATGAGGCGTTCGAGCGTAATATGAAATATGGAACTGTGGGGGCAGGTTTAGAACCCGCCCCTACAGTCACCATTCTTGTCACCGGCGGCTTCCACACCCCGAACCTTACGCGTCTTCTCAAAACCGACAATATCGGTTATGTCTCGGTTATGCCGGTCTTTGCCGGCGCGGCCGGCGCCGGCGATCCGAACGGCGACAGCCTTTACCGCAGCCTTATCGGCGGCAAAGGCCATCCGCTTTTAGATATGCCGGTGGAAAGTGCATATACGCATCTGGCCGTTGCGCCGTTTACCAGCGATCCGGCCTTTACCGGCATGACGCATTCAGATACCGAAATGGCCCGTTTCGAAATCACCTATCGATGGCGGGTTGCCGTTGAGTCCGGGGCTGCGGGCTATGCCGTGGTAGATAAAAAAACAGGCAGGATCATGTATGCCTTTGATACAAAAGGGCCGCTGACCGACCCGAAACCAGCCGATGTCGAGGGGTATGCCATAGACGACTGGGCTGAGATCGCCGGCAGATACCGTAACCGTGAAGGTTTTTTTATCGAGGGACGGACGGGATCGTTCTTGTTGGTGTCCGAACGTTCATTGCCGCGGGATGACTTGTGGATATTACGCGAATATATTGACCGGCTTGATCCAGGGACGAAAGAGATCGTAGAAGGGGTGGTCGGCCGGAACGCAAGTCCGGGCGGTTTAAAAACAGTGGTGGACGACTGTGCGGTCATTATGCGTAACGTCACGTTCGATATTTTCAGGCAGCTTGCCGACCATGACCCGCACGGTTTTCTTAAGGCCCTTACCGGCGACAGGTCATTGGCTTTGCAATGGAAAAAAGAAGCGTACCGGATCCATTGCGAAAAAACCGGGATAGCGTTGCCCCATAACTTTGACGAGATCCGGGTCCCGTATCACGCGGTAACGCTTTACAAATTTAAATGGGACGACTTTTGCGCCGTTATGGACCAGGCGGTGCGCGACGGAAGTTTCGAGCGTATCCATACATCCGAAGAGGCCTGCCGCCGGGTCGTGACCGGCTATATGAAGAGGCATGCCTCCCGGGACACCACGCTTCAGATGCGCGGGATCCTGACGCTCGGGGCGATCGGCGCCGGCTATGCTATAGGCGCGGCAGTCGGGCCGTGGTGGGGCGCGGCCATTGTCGTTGGCGGGATAGCGCTGGACTTCTTCGGGACGAATATCCTGAAGTTGACAAAGAAAATAATGCGGCGGAACACGCTGGAATCACTGTACGAACGGGTCATATCCGGAAGCAAAAAAGCCCGTAAAAAAGCAAGAATGAATATTATCCGGCATATATTGGATTCTTATAAAAAAAGCCGGGACGATGCGCACGATCAGGGGCTGGTGAAATTGATTGGCCTTGTCGAATACGAATATGTTAAATGTTCGCCGGGCGAATGGGCAGAGCTTATCCCGCATCTGAAACGGTTTATTCTTGATCCTGCGGTTGCTGATAACAGAAAAACCCTTGCCGTTAAACTGCTGTGCAATAGCCACACTCTGAAGGAGAAGGAGATGGTGCCGCATTTCGTGGAGCTGGCAAGAAGTAGCGATCTCGGTGAAGGTTCCGCTGCCAGGAGAGCCCTTTTTTCGGCGATCAAAGAAACGACAAGATTTCCCTGGGTGGTGGAGGGCTTGGTAACCCTGATCAAGGATACAAGCGCGCCTGCTTACGCCAGATTAGCGGCATTCGATGCCGTGCTTAAAGACCAGTTCAGGCTTGTGTTTGTCGATGCGATGAGGACTTTGATCCCGCGGTTAAAGGAAGCGGTTCTTGGCCGGGACCCCGAATACGAAATATTTAATGCTGTAGCTATCAAAGGGATGTGGGGGTCAGCCTATAGAGGAAATCGTGACGCGTGCAATGCGTTAAAGGAAATAATCGAAAGCGAACTTCCCGTGGCAACTCCTGATGTTAAAAAAACGGCGCTCGATACATTGCGGGATGCCGCGGCCGGCGGGAATAAGGCCACCGTGAGGACACTTGCGCAGTTGGCCCCGTGGCTGGCCAAGACGCTCCTTGCCGACGGCACACCTTCAGGGTTACAGGAGAGCGCGATCTACTCGCTATTGTGCGCGGGTGCGCGGGCGAGCGATACGTTCCGTGGTATATTGAAAGATGCGAA
>JAQURW010000207.1 GCA_028715425.1 Candidatus Omnitrophota bacterium | reverse complement strand
AGCGCTCCCGGTCGTTCTGACGGTATATATCCCTGTCATTGAAAAGGACCGTACCCAGCGACGGCTTGTCCAGGCCGCCGAGCATATGCAAAAGAGTCGACTTACCCGCGCCTGAAGGCCCGACGATCGCGGTCATCCTGCCCTTTTCAAGGGTCAGAGTGACACCTTTGACCGCATCGATGCGGGTTAAGCCCTGATAGTAGGTCTTTGACAGATTAGAAGCACTGATGACCGATGTGCTCACGTATTCCCCTCGTTTATCACCGTAACGATTCGTGCATCGCAGGCTCTTCTTCGCTCCGCACTCGTAGGGCGTATATCGTCTACGAACTGCGCTATACGATGCACGAAGCACGAACCACTTGTTTACTCATAGCGTATCGCCTCTACGGGCTCCAACCGCGCCGCCTGAATAGCGGGATAAACACCGGACAGAAGCGCCAGAACCAGTGAAAACCCGACGATCGTAGCGACATCGCTCATCACGATCTTGGACGGGATCGACGCCAGATAATAAATATCGCTCGGGAAAAATTCGACGCCGGTCACTTTTTCGATAAGGCCCGCTATACCGTTAATATGCTGCGCGACCGCAATCCCGCAGGCCGACCCGATAAGTGTTCCGGTAAGCCCGATAAAAAGACCGTTCAAAAGAAAGATGGACCCGATATCGAATGCCGTCGCGCCCAGGGCGCGGAGGATGCCGATATCCTTGGTCTTTTCCATGACCATCATAATGAGCGACCCCGCGATATTAAAACACGCGACCAATACGATCAGCCCCAGGATGATGAACATCATTTTCTTTTCCATGCCGAGCGCCGCCATAAGGTTCTTGTCAAGGTCCATCCACGTCCGGACCGAAAAATTGTATCCAAGCTTCGACTGCAGGGCATTGCGGATCTTCCGCACGTTATATTCGTCCTTTACCCTGATACTCAACCCCGTTACTTCGTCGGTCTTGAAAAAACGCTGCGCCGCTTCGAGGCTCATACAGACAAGATTGGCATCATAATCATAACGGCCGGTCGTCAACGTGTCCGTAACGGTAAACTCCTGGCCTTTTTTCGTCTGCGGCGCGATAAGGATAACGCCTGCGCCGAGCTTCAGGCCAAGATTTTTTCTGAGCTCGGAGCCGACAATAAGTTTATTTTCTCCGAGGTCAAGGACGCCTTTTTTGATAAAATGCTTGATATTGGTGGTTCGCGGCTCGTTCTTTTCGTCGATGCCGCGCACGAGCACGCCGACGATCCGCCGGGAGGTCTGCATAAGGGCCTGGCGCTCGATAAACCTCGAGGCCGCAACAACCTGAGGATCCTCTTTCACCGTCGCCAGGACCTTCCCCGCGTCGGACAGATCGGTCTCAGAGGTAATAACGATATGCGCATAGGTGCCGATGATCTTCTCTTTGATCTCATCGTCAAAACCCGTCATAATGGCAATGACGATAATAAGCGCCGCGACACCCACACTGACGCCTATGATCGAGATACTGCTGATGATAGATATGAACTTCTGGCGCCGTTTGGCGAGAAGGTAACGCAGGCTGACAAAAAGGGTCCACATAGATCACTTACCAACGTTGCTCGTCGATCGTTCATCGTATATCGCAGGCCGTTTCCTCATTTATAGAGGAGACGACTTACAACCTACGATGCACGAAACACGAACCATCAGTTATACTTCTTTTTTTTCTGGTTTCAACTGGGGAAACAGTATCACATCTCTGATATTCGGACTGTCCGTAAGGACCATGGTAAGCCTGTCAATGCCGATACCGAGCCCGCCTGCAGGCGGCATGCCGTACTCCAGGGCGGTCACAAAATCCTCATCGTACTCGCCGCCCTGCTCTTCAAAACGCAGTTTTTGCTCGATAGGGTCATTAAGCTCGGAATAGGCATTCGCCACTTCCATACCTCCTATGTACAGCTCGAAACGGTCGGTAAGATCAGGATTATCCGCTTTCGTTTTTGCCAGCGGGCACATTTCTTTGAACATATCGACCACAAAAACCGGATGGTTTCCTGCCTTCGGCTCAATGAGCTCACCGACAATGTTGATCACCTGGGTCCTGCCGAGCTCTTTACCTTCTATGGCAACGCCTTTGGCCTTGAGCTTCGAGATCCATACGGCTGTCGGATCCTTCGGCTCTATGCCGAAGGTCTCTTTCATAAGATCGGCGAACGAGACCTTTTCCCACACGGTAAGGTCTATCTCCTTGCCCTGATAGGACAGTTTCTCCCCGCCGGCGACTTCCCGGGCCGCCTGACGCACCAGGGCCTCGACCAACTCCATCATGCCCCGGCAATCCGAATAGGCTTCATAGACCTCAAGCATCGTAAACTCGGGATTATGGCGCACCGATATGCCTTCGTTGCGGAACGACCGGTTGATCTCATAAACCTTTTCAAAACCGCCGACGAGCAGTTTCTTCAGGTACAATTCGGGCGCGATCCTTAAAAAAAGGTCCGTGTGAAGCGTATCATGATGGGTCTTGAAGGGTTTGCCTGCCGCGCCGCCCGCGATAGCGTGCATCATGGGCGTTTCAACCTCTAAAAATCCTTTATCGTCGAGGGTCTTTCGGATCGTCGCAATGACCTTCGCGCGCTTTTTGAACGTGCCTTTGACCTCATCATTGACAATAAGGTCAAGGTACCGTTGCCGGTACCGTATCTCGACATCTTTTAAGCCATGCCATTTTTCAGGCAGCGGCCTGAGCGACTTGGAAAGGATCTTTATTTCGACAATCTTAACGGTCACCTCGCCGGTCCTGGTCTTGAAAAGGTCTCCTTTTACCCCGACGATATCGCCGATATCGAGCCTTTTCAGGAATTCAAAGGCAGCGTCGCCGAGCACATTCTTGCCGGCGTACAGTTGGATCTTGGCGCTTGAATCTCTGAGGTCGTAGAAAACGGTCTTCCCGTGTTCCCGCATGGCCATGATGCGGCCTGCTATGGAAACGGATCTGCCTTCCGCAAAATTATCATGCAGATCTTTAATAAGGGCATCGACCTTATAATTCCTGCCGTAAGGATAAATACCTTCCGCAATGATCGTTTGAAGCTTTTCGCGCTTTTGGTTCTCAATATCGCTTAAATGGCTCACGATTGTCTCCTTTGAATATGGTCAATTATATGCTAGTGTGGCGTGCGTGTCAAAAGAATTATGGACACGTTGCTGCGGGGGAAGGAAGATAATCGTTCTGGCGGCGGATAGCGCAGGGTTTGAGGAGCTCGCCTAATCCGGGAAGTATTTGAAACGTCAAACCGGTATCGTCCATCGCGGCTTCAAAAAGGACAGGCACATCCATCTGATGCGTCCTTTCATCGGTCCTGAATATACGGACGATGTATGACTGGCCGTTAAGAGAAAACGGATAGAACCTGGTCCAGCCTTTTCTCCCAAAGTGCTCAAAATCAAACTGTATATCACGAAGGCGGCGATATGCCGCGCCGTATTCTTTTTCAAGCAAGCCGGCAATCTCGTTTTTGTGGAAGCGCTGCCCGGCATCCAGTTTATAAATTAAAAGCGCGAGGCAGATAACGTCGTATTTCTCCCGGAAGAGAGATATCTTACCTTCGTCAGGATTAACATTAGAGTGAGGATTTAACTGCGCGGTTCCCAGGGTTATCTCTTGGGAAAAAACTGGCATCTGAACCACGAAAAGAAAAAGAAACATGTATGCTATATTTCTCTTTGCCATTTTATGCTTGTAGTATAGCATAGGCATATTCCTTGGCAAGGAAAATACGCAATATCCGTTAAGCGTAAAAAATATCTATTATTCGATAAAATAGCCGGCTATTGTTTTGAGGATATCGATCTGTGTAACAATACCTACGAGGCGATTATTTGTATCAACGACCGGAACACAACCGTATTTGCGTTCAGCCATTACTCGAACTGCCTTCCCGATCGTATCCTGCGGCTTCAGCGTGAAAACATCTTTTGTCATGACCTTCCGTAAGATATACCGGTCGAGGGTTTCCCGGTCATAGAAATAACCGCCGTCATCCATATTTTTACGCGGCGATATGATCCGGTACAGATCCCGTATCGTGATGATCCCTGCCAGCGTTTTGTCGTCGTTAATGATCGGTATATGGCGGATCTCGCGGGTTGTGAACATATCCCAGGTAAAGCTGAACGGGTCGTCGATATTAAGCGTAAACGGATCAATGATCATGATATCTTGAAGCAGAATTCTTTTAAGTTCGATCATGCCTGCCTCCCGTATATTTCAT
>JAQURW010000028.1 GCA_028715425.1 Candidatus Omnitrophota bacterium | reverse complement strand
ACACCCGTCTACCCGTTAAGTCCTCTACAGCGTGGACTTTATCTTGATGCGATGGTTGCGGTCAAAGACATGTTCCCGGACCTAAACCTGCCCATAGTTATAAAAGACGATACTATTTATGTCGGTTATGATGAGCTCATAGCCGCAGGAGACAGGATGTGTTCTGCCGGTATCGATGATAATGAGCGGTTTTTCAATGACAGGGTCCTTACGGTGGAAAAATTCCTGAAACTGGCGCAGGACTTTGAGGTTACGAACGATAAGGTGCAAGAATTTTTCGATGTTTATACGCACATGATAACCCATTTTCATTTGAGGGCAGGGTTCAGAAGAAGGGCCGCCCTGTTCCTGCGGGAACGGATGATACAAAGCCTGCCGCAGGAGGTCAGGAATCTGGTCATGCATCTTATCAGCATGAATGCGCCGATGGAATGGTCAGGGACCAGGGAAAGAGATCTGGACTATCGTCGATTATTGTACGGTTTACGCGCGGAAGAGAAAAAACTGCTGCTTTCGGGCAAAAAAGCCCCTCGGATCCTCACGCTTATGCGCGATGAACAGCAGGGCTTATTTGAAAAGATCACTGTTTTTCTTATGCGGTATCGGGTCGAACGTTACCAGAAAGACGATTGGAACGCGCCGCTGCCGTATAACCTGATCATCGCCCAGATGATAGATGATCTGGGCAAGGGGTTGGACCGCGAACCGGTAGGCCCGCAAATATTGAGGCCGCTTGAGGGTTTTGAGGCATTCTTAAGGACGCTTGAAGGCCCCATAAAAAAATATGATCCGTCGTTTGATTTCAATTCGTTCTTACGGATACTGATACTTTCCGAACGGCAGACGGCGCAGGTCGACAACGAGCGCCATTGGCAGCACCGGTATCAGGCCATCATCAGGGCAAAACTGATCGCTTTCGGGGAAAAACTAGTCGGCAAAGGACTTTTGCGTTCGCCTGAACAGATACTGATGAAAGGCAAGGACGAGTTTTTAGATCTTCTCAAGACCTGCGAGCAGGGTGGTACTCAATCCAGACAGGTCTCGGATAACAGTGTCCTTGAACAAGCGCTTCTCCGGCCGCAGGTCGATTATGTGGAGCTGCACCCTACTAATAGGTGCAACCTGTGCAAAGAACCCTGTTGCAAAGGGTTCTGCACGTATGAAACCCGTCATAAAGGAAAAGAAACCTTCCCCTTTGAGCACCTGGAGGACGTGGCAAAACTGCGGCCGTCGTATGTTTTCATAGTCGGCGGAGGTGAACCGACTATGTATAACGACAAAGGCAAGTCTCTGCCAGATCTGATAGTGAAATTAAGGAAGTTACTTCCCCAAGCTACCATTGTCCTGGTTACCAACGGCGTGAAATATATCGACGGTGACTGGCAAAAAGAACTATCCTCCATCAGGGTCAGTTTTCACGGGTACAAAAAAAGCGATTTCGAAAAAAGCGAGCCTTGGCATGTTATGAAGACATGGGAAAATATAGGGAACTATTTTAAGGGGCCTATCGGCGAGGTATGGGTCACCTTCAGGTTCACGCGGGATAATTATCTTGAGATACCTGCCTTGGCCGAGATGCTCTGGGAACAATGGAGAACAATGTGCAAGAAGGATCCGCGGCTTAAGAAAAAAGAATTCGGATTTAAAATGCTCTATACTGCCGATGATTCAAGCCATAGCGACCCTTACCGTTTATCCAATCCCGATGACCGTATGCAAAAACAGTGGGCAGCGGCCTGTGCCGCGATAAAGGAAAGCGGCCGGCCGTTCGGCGATTTTTTAAAAGAGCTGGCAGAAGGCCATCTGACGACAAATTTCTCCCTGCCTAAAGAATTAATAACGGGAACGCTGATAGCGAAGGAAGCCCCGCCGGCAGAACGGTGCTTATTAGCCGCAGACTATGCCCTGATCGGGGCTGATGCAAAAACGTATCCCTGTTGTATTATGGCCGTAACTGAGCAGCTTTCCTTGGGGAATATAACGCAATCGCCGGAAGATCTGTTATCGGCCCGGCGACAATTATTCCGCTGCCCGCATCCGGACTGTAAGACAGGATGCAGGATGCGGAATACGGTCATGGGGGCGCTGGTTGATAAAAAATTACAGGCTATTGAACGGGGAGGTCCTTACGACGCGGCATCCCGCTATGACACCGGGCATGCCGTTAGCCTGTTATCGGACCTTATCTATACCGAACTTCAGCAAGACAGGGTATATGAGATTAAATACGATATTGCCAGACTTACCGTTTCCCAGGTGGATGTCATCGAGGCATACATCGGTTTGTTGAAGGCGCGGTGCTCGGACCCGGACAACATACGGCCGCGTCCTTTCTCGGGCACCAACGGTGCCGGAGACTCACTGATAGCAGTTTATTGTACTGGCAAGGGCTTTAGAGGAGAAGGGCACGTCGATGTCACGATACCGGAAGGCGACATGAAAAATTATCTTTTAAGGATCACCGGGATGTTGAACATCGCCCTTGCCTCATCCAATATACCCGATGATCTCTCCCCGGAAAACGTCGATACCTACCGGCCACTCATGGGCTATATTAACGACCAGTATAAAACAATTCTCGGCGGGGAGATCGTTATCCCGGATTCTCCGGCCGACATCCTCAAGGTCATGAGAAACATCGTATTAGACTTGCCTAAATCCATGCGCGCTGATATACGCCGAATAGAAGAATACGACAGGCTCGCCAGACAAGCCCTGATATCCGCATAATTACGCGCATGGTGCCTGCAAGATCTGCAGCCGCATAGTTGACTATGAACATACTATAAAATGGCGGTGAGTTAATCATGGCGGTACCAATTGGGCGGACAAAAAAAATAAAACAAAAAATTCTCGCGGGTATTTTGGCCGTTCTATTACTCATAGACACTGTGTCGTGGGCCGTGGAGGCCGGACGCACGGATAGCCTCGGCCCTCCGACGAGGATCAATAACGCGACGTTTATCGCGTCTGCGACGGTGAGGCAGATATGCGAATATATCGAACGTGCTGCCGGGCAGGGCGCTCCCCTCGAACTTGAAAAAATAGAAAAAATCCTGACGGATATACGACGCAGATTCCCGGATACCGTTACCTGCACCGTTATCCCGGACAGGGAAATAACGATCGAGATCCCGCGCGAAGGCCTGGCGGTCAGGTGTTTTGATCCGGGCAGGGCGCCGGTTGTTACGCCATATGCCGATATTGCTGAACTGGTTACGCGGAGGGTAGGGCCGGATACGCACGCCGGAACAGTGCTCTTACAGCTGATCCGCAGGACTCCCGCACTGGCTTCCCCGGCGCATACGATATCTCCCGTTACGCTCGCGGAACGGTGTGAGGCGATGGGGCAGAGGCTCCTTATCGGCGAAGACATTAACGCCGCGGAATTCGCCGGGCTATTCGATGAGCTTGTCGAAGACGTGATTCCGCCCGACGATATGCAAACGTTCAAGCTTATTCTTGAATTCTTTGCCGACGAAACGAGGTCACATCGGGTTTTTGACGGCAAACGCCTGGATGCTATTATGGCCCGGTTGCGGCAGATATCGTGGGTCAGAGGCGTTAACGGCCTTGGCTACCCTCATTACGGTGATATCGACGTCAGGAAAAGGATGTTTTTTACATTACTGCAACTAAAAAAAGGCGAGATACGCTATAGCTGGCATGCGATAAAACGCATGATGCCGGATTATGACATGTTGATCATATTTAAAGAGGATAAGGCCAAGACCTGGCGGCTTCACCAGGATATGGATAAGGAGTTCAACCGGTGCATACAGAGTATCATGCAGGAGAACGATGAATACAGGGCTGCTCTGGGGGATCTTGCGGATGTTGTATCATATGTAAACGTTGCCTATGACCGCAATAATTATCAGCAATATATTCGGGAATTTTTGAAGACCAGAAAGCTGGTGATGGATTTCTGGGCGCCTACTCCCGAAAAAGTATGGAACAATGTTCCCGTATTTGTGGCTGACGGCGACGAAAATTTCTTCGCGGTTATAAAAGACCTGTGGCTGACGATTAACGGAGAATGCCGGGCCGGGAGCCTGCCGTATCGATATCGGCGTAACCTTGTCTTGAATATCATCCGGCAGGAAGGGGCGCTTAGGCCCGAGGATATCGTAAACCGGATAGCCGAAAAACGGATAGCCAAGGAACATCTGGCGCCGGTCCTGGACATCTACCCGGAGGTACGTGCGCTCTTTACCCGCAAGTGGCAGGCCGTTATCGCCGAAGCCGTGCGTGAGGGGTTTATAGTGCGGGACCAAAACGGCTTTATCAGTCAGACTAAAAAAGGGGAACTGTTTATAAGAGCAGTGCTGGATTGGCGATCGGAACTTCTGTCCCGCGGAGAAATAGGCGATGCATCATTCGACGAGGATACGGCGTTACGGACCATAGACCGTGACGCGGCGGTCAGATTAGAGCGCGCTGACGGGGCATATGCGGTGCTGGAGGGTCCCGTCGACCTGCCGGAAGGGATCACCTTTCATACCGGATCCAGGACCCGCGTCAGGATCTCTCCGACGACGCGTAGCGGGTTCCGCATTAAAAGGATCGATATCCCGGGGTCGCCGGAGATCAATGTATCTCCTGAGGCCGTGCCCCGGGAAAAGGCTTTTTACCGCACCGTTCTTACGAATGAAGAGGGGATAGGCGCTCAAACCGTCGAGCACCTCCTTTCGGCGCTTATGTACGGCCTTAACCTGAGGGGCGCGGATATCCTGATCGACGGTGATGAGATACCGATATATGACGGCAGTCCGCGGACTATTGTCAATGCGGTAAGGGATTCGGGCCTCTTAGCAAATCGTTCCGGCCGTGATGACAGGATGACAATAACTAAACCGGTGGTCCTGACAGACCCAAGGCGCGGGGTTAAGATCATTGCCCTGCCGCCGTCGGCACCCGGGCAGTTGAAGGTCTTTACTTATTACGACAAAAAAGAGTATGTCGGTACGGCTCAACGTTTTGGCCTTTGCGTAACGCCGGAATCATATGCGGCGGGCCTGGCAGGCAGCCGGACCGTGATAACACAAGACGAGATAAAAACTTTACGGGATCGGGGGTTGCTCAAAGGAGCCTCGGAAGAAACGGCCATTCTTGTCGATAATGCCGGCCGGGTACTGAATCCCGGAGGATTACGGTTCCCTGAAGAAACAGCGCGGCATAAGATCATGGATTTCCTGGGCGATATTTCCATAGCCGGATTTCCTTTGGCTGCGGACGTCTATCTTTTCAGGACAGCGCATATGGATCATGCGGAATTTGTCAAACTTCTTCATTCTTCATTAGGAAATTTAGACGATTCGGCGGTGCTGACCAATTATGAAGGAAGCCGGGATAATCTTCAGAGGGAGATGTCGGCTATCCTGGAATCAGGCAAGGTGCCCGAGACGCAAGCCGGGGAACTGGAACAGGCTTGTAAAAAAGCGCTGCAGGCATTGGCCGCCGGCGCTGCCGATGTCCCGCGCAGGGCACAACAGCCGTCAGCGCCTGTTAAACCGGCGGTTTCTCACGGCGTAAACGATAGCGCCCTGGTCGCGCGTTACTCCGATTATTGCGAAAAAAACAAAGCGATTTTTACGGATCTCCTCGGCCGCGGCAGGCAGGATGTTTTACTGCGGATACCCGTCGAGGCCGTTGAGGCAATCGGCAACGACAACATCCGAAATTTCGTGAACGCATTCCAATGGAATCCCGACGGCAGCCCGACAAACGGGTATGTCGAATTTTTTCTCATGTCCGGTAACGGCGATATCGACGCCTGTGTCAGAAAAAAATTCGGCCTCAAGGAAAAACCTTTATCCGATACGCTGAAAGACTTTAAAAAACGGACACGCGCGAATACTGTTACCTTGCTGCCCGTGTTCAAAGAGGGAGAGCTTGACCAGGAGACCATTGTCGCGCGGCTCGGCAGCACCGAAATGACCTTAAGCCGTACGGTGCTTGCTCCGATCGGATTAGAAAACGATACCGTTGGTTTGATCCGAAGCTCGATCCTGGGGTTAAAGCTTATGAGCATAGCGCGGGAGATTGCCTCGGGAGAGCGGTCGATAACCGACGCGTATAAAGACCGTATTCAAAAGGCGGTCCTGGAAGACCTGAAACTAATCGCGAACTACGATGATATGCAGGGCCTTTCGGCCGGTGATATTATCGACCTTGCCGTGAGCGACAATGTGAATTCCATTGTCCGGGCCCTCAAGAAGCTTATCAGACTTCTGCCGATCGCGCCGATAGATGCCGAAAATATGAAGAAGATATTCGAGCGTGCGCGGAATATCATGACAGCGGCATAATAACGGCGTTGCTTTTTTGCGCAGGCAACTTTTTTATTTGCCAAATCAGAGAATCGCTGTATAATGGATACCTTATGTTAAAATTTTTGCGCAGAAAAAATGTTCAGAGGCGCTTGCTTATCGCGGCGGCACTCCTTATTATCCCTGCCTTTGTCTTCTGGGGCACCGGAACAGGCGAGAAGGATGGAGTATCCGGGTCGACCGTCATCGGCGTCATAGACGGGAACAAGATACGTCTTGCCGATTTTCTCGAATCAAAAAAGGGTACCCATATTCAGCTGAACATGAACTATCTGGGGCAGCAGGATGTCCTGGAAAAGCTTATGGGAGACCGCGGCCTTATGAATAAACTGACCTGGGACCGCCTTGTTATGCTGAACGAGGCGAACAAACAAGGGATAAAAGTCACCGACCGGGAAGTGGTAGCCTTTGTGTCGAGCCAGCCTCTTTTTGTCCGCAGCGGAGGGTTTGACGAAAAATTCTATAAATATTTCGTCGGGCGCAATCTCGGCGTCAGCGAACGGACGTTCGAAGAGGCCATACGCGATTCCCTGAAGATCATGAAGTTGCGCGACGCGATCCTGACGGATGTGGGGGTTACCGACGACGAAGCCCTGGCGGCGTATAAAAGGGAGAACGAAAAAGGCAAGATCACGTATCTTACCGTCGACACCGAGAGTTTTGAAAAACAGGTCCCGGTTACCGACGACGATGTTAATACCTATTTTCAGGCACACCGGAGCGCGTTCGTCCTTCCTGAACGCATTAACCTTGAATATATGAGTTTCCCCTATATGAATCCCGATGAAAAAAGCGCGCTTTTGAACGTGGTGAAGCCTATTTTCAATAAAATAAGGGATAATCCTGCCGCCTTTGCCGATATCGCGAAAGAGAACGGCCGCGATATACAGGAGACAGGCCTTTTTACGAAGACAAACACCCCGCCGACATTTAACCTGAAGGGTTCGGCGTACAATGAATTATTTGAGCTGGGCGCCCAGGGGTTGTCGGTGGTGAGTGACCAGGGTATTGCCGGTTCGGTGTATATCGTCAGGATAAAGGAAAAGAAACCGGCCGAGCAGATAACCGTTGAACGCGCGCGGCCGCAGATCGAACAGGATATTCGGGCAGAAAAGTCCGTGTCCCTTGCCTTCAGCGAAGCCGAGGACCTGTACAAGGCGGTGACGAACGGAGTTGTCCCGCTTGAAAATGCGGCACCCCGGGAAGGGGCGAAACCGGCAACCACAAAACTTATTACGCGATTCGACTATGTCGAAGGCGTCGGTGACGCGACGGATATCCTTGATAAGATATTCGCGGCCGGGCCCCAGAAAGTAACCGGCCCGTACAAAACGCGCAAGGGGTATATTATCGCGCGTCTTGATGAATTCCAGCCGGTCGATATGGCCGCATTCGAAAAAGATAAAGAAGCCTTCAAAAACAAGGTCCTGACCGTGAAAAAAGGCAAGGCCCTTCAGGAATGGTTTGCCAAAACCTCGCAGAACGCCCGCATCATGATCGATTTTAAAAACATTTAACACCCGTATTATATTGACATTATAGTGCTTATACTATAGAATTTATTAAGCCTTTTCAAGGAAGCTTTTTGTGCTTGTAACAGAGGAGTTATCATGAAACTGCGCATTGGTGTTCCCAAAGGAAGCCTTCAGGAATCCACCGTACGGATATTCAAGAAAGCAGGGTTCTCTATCGCTATTTCGGAACGGAGCTATTTTCCTTCTATAGACGACGAAGAGATAGAGGCGGTCCTGTTTCGTGCGCAGGAGATGTCGCGGTATGTCGAAGACGGGATCATCGACTGCGGCATAACCGGTAATGACTGGATACTGGAGAACGATTCCAAGGTCATCCGGGTAGCCGATCTTATCTATGCCAAACAGAGCCTGCGTCCGGTCCGCTGGGTGCTGGCGGCGCCGAATGCCTCTCACATACAGAGCCCGAAAGACCTTGAAGGGAAAAAGGTTGCCACCGAACTGGTGAACGTGACGCGGAAATATTTCAAGAAGAACAGGGTAACGGCCGATGTCGAATTCAGCTGGGGCGCCACCGAGGTCAAGACCAGGATGGGTATCGATGCCATAGTCGAGTTGACCGAGACCGGATCGTCGCTCAGGGCCAATGACCTTAAGATAATCGATACCGTGTGCGAGTCGACGACACAGTTCATCGCCGGTAAAAAGGCCTGGCAGAACAGCTGGAAGCGTAAAAAGATCGAGGCGATCGTCCTCCTCTTAAAAGGCGCTATCGTAGCGGAAGATAAGGTCGGACTTAAGATGAACGTGCATTCGAAGAACCTGGCACGGGTCCTGTCGTTACTGCCGGCCATGAAAAAACCGACCATAGCCCAGCTTTCAGACAAGAACTGGTGCGATGTCGACACGATCATCAGTGAGAAGGACGTTAAAATACTTATTCCCCGTCTTAAAGAGGCAGGGGCCGAGGGGATAGTCGAGTACCCGTTGAACAAGGTGATAGACTAGCGTAAGGGGGTGATCACGGATGCCGTGCGGCAGGAAAAGAAAAAGACATAAGATGGCGACTCACAAGCGGAAAAAAAGACTGAGAAGAGACAGGCACAAGAAGAGAATAAGGTAATCGGATAATACGTGCGCCAGAAAATGCGAGTTTTATATAGACTGGCGATATCGTTTGTTCTCGGTTTAGTCGCTATCAATGGGTCAACCTACGCGGCGAATGACGCAAACGGCATCGTAAAGGTCGGGGTATTGCCCGCGAGATCTCATATTGACGAACGCTCGTTCAAAAAAGCGCTATCGCACTATATGATGGGGCTCCTTTACGATAATGAAGGCGAGTTTAAAAAAGCGATAGAAGAATATACAAAGGCGTCCCTTGCCGACCCGAAAAGCACGGTATTCCGCGTGAAGCGCGGGGTCGATTATCTGGTGCTCGGTGAGCATAAAAAGGCAGTCGAAGAGCTTAGCGCGGCCAAGGCTATCGAAGATCCCGAAAATATTACCGCGGCGCTCGTTCTCGGTATAGTTTATACGGCGCAAGGAGACTATCAGGCCGCGCAGAAAGAATACGAGGATATCTTAAAGAAGGACCCTCAGCAAATGAAGGCCCTGGCGTCGCTGGCGGACCTTTTTATTTTGCAGAAAAAATTAACCGAAGCTCAGGGTATTTACGAAAAATTAAGCGGGGCCGAGGATAGTAACGCGCCGGTTGTTCACTTCAACCTGGGCGTAATATACGCGAAACTGAATAAGGTCCCTCAGGCGATCGGGGAATTCGAAAAGACGATCGTCCTGGTGCCGGATTATATCGATGCGTATATCATGCTGGGCCTTCTCTATGAGATGCAGGGCAATCTTGCCCGGGCCGAGGATGTGTACCGGAAAGGGGTCGGTGTCGACCCTTCGGATGAACGCCTGTACGGCCGGCTTGCGGCGGTCCTGTTCGACAGTAACAAGGCCCCCGAGTCGTGTGACGTTTACCGGGAAGCGTTGAAGCGCTTCCCGCAAAGCACGGATTTTTATATTGCCTTTTCGGCAGTTTATATACGCGAACAAAAATACGATGATGCCTTGTCCGTACTCGATAAGGCAAAGGCAAGCGGCCTTAAAGACCCGCGTCTTTATTCCCTGAGGGGCTATGCCTGTATGATGCAGGGAAAGATCGACGAAGCGATCGCGATCTACCGGGAAGGGTTAACGAACTACGCGGAAAACGGACTCTTGCATTTTTATCTCGGCATGGCCTATGATACGGCACACGACAGGGCCAAGGCAACAAGCGAGCTCCGTGCGGCTGTCAAATACGACCAGACTGTTGCCGAGGCCTATAATTATCTCGGGTATATCCTGGCCGAAGAAGGAAAAGACCTTGATGAGGCCGAGGGGCTGATCAAAAAGGCGTTGGAAATGGACCCTGCCAACGGCGCTTATATCGACAGTCTGGGATGGGTCTATTACAAAAAGGGTGATTTTAAGAAGGCTGTTACCGAACTCGAGCGTGCGGTATCCGTCGAAGACAAGAATGCCGTGATACGGGACCATCTGGGAGACGCATATTATGCGTTAAAGCTGTTCGATAAGGCGAAAGAAGAATGGGAAAAGGCCGTTCATTTGGATCCTGAACAGGCCGGGATCGGTGAAAAGATTAAAAGAATCCAAGGAGAGCCATGAACCAACGACCCGACATACTGATGCTGAAACGTAAGGCTGTAGAGATCCGCAAGGACATCGTTACCATGCTGTACCGCGCAGGCAGCGGACATCCCGGAGGATCTCTTTCGATAGTCGATATCCTCGTAGTTTTGTATTATTACGCCCTCCGCTATAATGTGCGCGATCCGCAATGGCGCGAACGGGATAAACTGCTCCTTTCGAAAGGACATGCCTGTCCCGCATTATACGCAATCCTGGCCGACCGCGGCTATTTCCCGCGGGAGGAATTATGGACCTTGCGGAAATTAGGCAGCCGGCTTCAGGGGCATCCGCAGCTTGGCTTGCCGGGGCTTGAAATATCGAGCGGCTCGTTAGGGCAGGGGTTGTCTATCGCCAACGGTATGGCGCTTGCCAACAGGATGGACGGGATCGAGTCGCGGATCTATTGCATTATGGGCGACGGAGAGACCAATGAAGGCCAGGTCTGGGAAGCGGCTATGACCGCGAGCCATTATAAGCTGAACAAGCTGTGCGCGATAGTCGACCGTAACAAGTTGCAGATAGACGGCTTGTGCTGTGACGTAAAGGATATGAAACAATTTGACGCCAAGTGGCAAAGTTTCGGATGGGAAGTGGTAGAGACCGACGGCCATGATGTCCAAAAGCTCATGGATGCCTTCGATAAGGCGCGGGAGGTCGTCGATAAACCGCAGGTTATTATAGCCCATACCATCAAGGGGGCGGGCGTTTCGTTCATGGAAAATAAAGTCGAATGGCACGGCATAGCGCCGAAAAAAGAAGAATACGAAAAAGCGGTACGGGAACTTGACGCGGCATTAGCGGAAATCAGATGATGCCGCCTATATAACCAAGGAGTGTCTATGAAAGTATTTTTAATGTGGTTCAAGGAAAATAAGATCAAGATCATCATTGTCGCCGGCGTGCTCGTTCTCCTGGTCCTCTCGGTGGTGGGGCTTATGTCGCTGGAGTCCTTTTACCGGAAGATGACATTGGCGACCCTGCCGCTTCAGTTCCTCATGGTGGGCGCCAACGCGAGCATCTTTGTGTTTATGTATCTCTATTTTCTCCAGGGCGGCTTTGCAAAACTCGACAAGGCGCCGATAAAAGGCAAGGACGTCGAAATAAAATGGAAAGACGTCATCGGCATGGAGGACGCCAAACAGGAGGCGTGGGAGATCGTACAGCTGGTGCGTGAACGGGCTAAGCTTATGAAGATAGGCGGGAAGGTCGTCAAAGGGCTTCTTATGGTGGGGCCCCCGGGATGCGGCAAGACCTATCTTGCCAAGGCGATCGCGACCGAGGCGCGGCTTCCGTTCATTTCCATGTCCGGAAGCGAATTCACCGAGGTCTTTGTCGGTGTCGGCGCATCCCGTGTGCGGAAGCTTTTTCAGAAGGCCCGTTCGCTTGCCGAAGGGTACGGCGGGTGTATTATTTTTATCGACGAACTTGACGCCATCGGCAGGCACCGTCAGCTTTCATGGGGCGGCGGCGGCCAGGAAACGAACGCTACGCAGAACCAGCTTCTCGTCGAAATGGACGGTCTCCGCGAAAAAGGCGGTAATGTCGTCGTGGTCGGCGCGACCAACGCTTCGGAAGATTCGCTTGACGCGGCGCTTCTCAGGCCGGGCCGGTTCGACCGTAAACTCTATGTCGGCCTGCCGGGGCTTGACGACCGCGCAAAGATATTCGAGTACTATCTTGCCAAGATAAAGACCGACAGCGATATCGACGTCGGCCGGCTGGCGCGGCGCGCCGTTTATAAATCTCCGGCGGATATAGCCAACGTCGTGCAAGAGTCGGCTATCATAGCGACACGGAAGCGGAAAGAGCTCGTGGGCATGAAAGAGCTTGCCGAGGCATTCGAGCGTATCGAGCTGGGGATCAAACACAAGATCACCATGACTCCCAAGGAACGCGAGATGACGGCGTATCATGAATCAGGGCACCTTATGATCACCTATCTTCTGCACCCGACGGATGACGTTTTTAAGGCATCCATTATCCCGCGCCGCGGGGCCCTCGGGGTCGTTCATCATTCTCCCAAAGAAGAATTTCATACCAAGTCGCGCGAGACGCTCCTTGCCGATATCCAGGTTGCCCTGGCCGGTTACGCCGCCGAAAAAACCATTTACGGGACCACATCGACCGGCGTATCGTCGGATTTTGCCATGGCCATGCGCATAGCCCACGGGATGGTATGGCGCCTCGGCATGGGCGACTCCGGCTATGCGGGTGATTATACGCAGATCCCGCAGGAACAGTTGTCCGATACCGTGAAGGCGAAATTGAACGACGATACCAACAGGATCATGAAGGTATGCCTGGATGAGGTCAATGAGGTCATCAAAAGGGAACGGGCGATCATAGACAGGTTTGCGCAGGAACTACTTCAAAGGGATGAACTTGACTACGACGAGATCGAAGATATTTTTAAGCAGTATAATAAATCAAAAAAGACGACTGCCGTTTAACGCGGCCACACGGGCCCTTGGCGTGCTTCTCGCGGGGGCGCTTATGCTCTTCGAGGCGGGATGCGGGCCGACATATCCCAAAGGGAACCTGGCCGGCGCCCTTGTCGATGTCTGCAAAAAAGAGTATAAGATCGACATCAAGGCCGAAATAGTCGGGAAGACCCTTGGCATTTATATCCCGCTTCCCAGCCTTTTTGATATCACGTTCGGCCTTAACGACAAGGCCCAGGATATGATCCAGGATGTCCTTCTCTCGGCTTCCCGTGTTGCGCTGAGTACCGACGCGGATATCCAATTTTACTGCGTTATTGCCCAGGATGTGCGGCTTCCCGAGATCCAGGTAATCATCATAAAGTACATCGACGACGTAAAAAGGGCCTTTTATACCGACATATCGCGGGACGAATATTTTAAGCGCACGATATTCGATATCAACGTCAACCCCCAGTCCCGGAAGGAACAAACCATAAAAGAAATTTTCAAAAAATACGACCTTGATCCGCAATGGGAGGAACAGGTGCTGGAAGAATTCTTCCGGACAACGCCTTTGAACCTCAAGGATTTCGGGTACTGGCAGGACCGTTTTTATATCAAGGACATCCAGAAACCGGAATTTTTTGCCGAACAGATCGCCTACCGGGTCAAGATGCGTTTCAGGGAAGACAAAAAACTCCGGGAAAAATTCGTCGTCCGGAAAATAGAGTCGACCTATGAAACCAGCGGGAGCCGGAGCGATATTTACGTAAAATACGACATACCGGCGGCCGATCTTCTGACGGCGGCCGGCATTATGACCGACGTGCGGGACATCTTCCGTATTATTGTCGAAGAGGCGGCCGACTGTGTTTACGGCTATAAATTTCAGGATTTTCAGACGGTTGCGATCTATGACATGAACAGTAACGTGCATTTATTGCTTGCGCGGGAAAATCTCTTTCTCTTTGCAAAGCACCGCCTGAAAATGGATGCCATACTTAACCGTATAGAAGGGATTGGAGGAAAGTAGGATGAACACTTCGTGCGAAAAAATACCCATGGTGCCGACGCGAGACGGCTTTGGTAAAGCGCTTCTCGAGCTCGGGCGAACGGACAAAAACGTGATCGTCCTGTCTGCCGACCTGACCGACTCGACGAGGGCGGCATGGTTCAAAAAAGAGTTCCCCAACCAGTTTATCAGCTTCGGGGTCGCCGAGCAGGATATGTTCGGCGCCGCGGCAGGGCTTGCCCTGTCCGGCAAGATACCTTTCGCCTGCACCTTCGGCGTTTTTGCCAGCGGCCGGGCATGGGACCAGATACGCATTTCTATCGCCTACATGAATCTTAATGTCAAGATCGGCGGAACGCACGGCGGCATCTCGGTCGGCCCGGACGGCGCGACACATCAGGCGCTCGAAGAGATAACGCTTATGCGGATGCTGCCGCACATGAGTATCATCGTTCCGTGCGATGCCGTCGAGGCAAAGAAGGCCACGATCGCCGCGGCCAGGGTCAAGGGGCCGGTGTACCTCCGGCTCGGCCGGAATGCCTGCCCTGTCGTAACCGACGAAAAGGTACCGTTTGAGATCGGCAAAGCGGTCGTCCTTAAAGAAGGCAAGGACCTCAGCATCTTTGCCTGCGGCCACATGGTCTACGAAGCCCTTCTTGCGCATGATATCCTGAAGAAAGAACATATCGCGGCCAGGGTCATCAATCTGCATACGCCTAAACCGCTGGATAAGGATAGTATCCTTAAGGCCGCACAAGAGACCGGCGCGATCGTCACGGTCGAAGAGCATACGCTGCAGGGAGGGTTCGGCAGCGCTATCGCGGAAGTGGTTGTGCAACAGTGCCCTGTCGTTATGAAGATGATCGGTGTCGATGATTCGTTCGGCGAATCGGGCGAACCCGAACAACTGTACAAACATTTTAACCTTACTGCCGCGGATATTGTGCTGGCAGCGCGGCAGGCGGTGAAGGAAAAATAGCTGCAATGCTTCTTGATGCTCCCGCGAAGGTCAACCTGTATTTACGTATACTCAGACTGCGTTCAGACGGCTACCATGAACTGGAAACGCTCTTTGAAAAGATCGATATCAGGGATACCGTCCGTTTAACCGCCGCAAAGGCCGGGGTCACCGTAACGTCTAATGAAAAAAGCCTTCCCTTAGGACGCGCGAACATATGTTACCGGGCCGCGGAGCTTGTTAAAAACACCTGCAAAATAAAGAGCGGCGTAAAGATCCATATTACCAAAAAGATTCCTATAGCTGCCGGCCTGGGTGGCGGGTCGAGCGACGGCGTATCTGTCTTGAAAGGCCTTAATAGGCTTTGGCGCCTAGGCCTTACGGATAGCGCCTTATTGACCCTGGCGAACGGCCTGGGGTCGGATCTGGCCTTTTTTGTAGCTAAGGCGTCGTTCGGTATCGGAAAAGGCCGCGGCGAACGGGTAACGGCGTATCCTTGCAGGTTAAGGCTTTGGCATGTCGTTATTACCCCGCCTCTCCGCTTATTGACTAAAGATATATATAGGTTATATGATAAGCATTATGGTTTGAACTTGACAAGGAGGAGTTCTATTGATAGAATACTACCCCCCAAAGGCAGCATAGGCACCCGGGGTCAGGTAGGGACGCTTCTCTACAATGATTTGGAGAACATTGTTCTTATACAGGAACCTCTCATTAAGCATATAAAGGAAGTCCTGATCGGTAATGGAGCCCTGAATGCCCTTTTGTCAGGCAGTGGCTCGAGCGTTTTTGGCATATATAATTCAAAAAATGAAGCCAAAAAGGCAGTAAAGGCCTTTTTCTGGGCTATTCACGTGACCAGGGCATGGCGTGTCTTTATTGCGCGGACGTACTGATGATGAGAAAGGAGATTTGAGGCATGAAAATCACCGAAGTCAGAATCTTTGCCAAAGAAGGGCCCGACAAGAAATTAAAGGCATACGCAACGCTCACCTTTGACCATTGTTTTGTCGTCAGGAATGTAAAGATCATCCAGGGCACAAAAGGTC
>JAQURW010000027.1 GCA_028715425.1 Candidatus Omnitrophota bacterium | reverse complement strand
AAAACAGCTGGGCACGAACGGGGGAGGTTTTTTTAATGCCAATGCCGGCCATCCCCTTGAAAATCCAACGCCGCTTTCCAATTTTCTTGAAACGATGGCCATAATCCTTATACCTGCGGCATTATGTTATACGTTCGGTTTTATGGTGAGGGACAGGCGGCAGGGGTGGGCGCTTCTCGCTGTTATGCTGATCATCTTTATTCCGTGCATAATATTCTGTATGGCGGCCGAACAACAAGGAAATCCTCTGTTTAACGGTCTGGGGATTGATCAGCGACCGACGATGTTTCAACCGGGCGGGAATATGGAAGGTAAGGAGGCGCGTTTCGGGATCGGGAGTTCAGCGCTATGGGCCGTGACCACGGCCGCGACATCGAACGGATCGGTCAATTCCATGCATGATTCCTATATGCCGATTGGCGGGCTTATCCCGATGTGGCTCCTTCAGTTAGGAGAAGTTGTATTCGGCGGCGTCGGTTCAGGCCTGTACGGATTGATAGCTTTCGTGATAGTGGCGGTTTTCGTCGCCGGTCTGATGATCGGCAGAACTCCCGAATATTTAGGGAAAAAGATCGAGGCATACGAAATGAAGATGTCTGCGCTTATCCTCTTGATCCCGCACTTTTTTATCTTGATCGGCTCGGCCGTTTCCGTGGTCACTGCTACAGGGAAACAGTCGATTTTTAACAGCGGGCCGCACGGCTTAAGTGAAGTACTGTATGCCTTTTCATCGGCCGCGAACAATAACGGGAGCGCGTTTGCAGGACTCTCCGGCAACACCGTCTTTTATAATCTGACGCTTGGCGTTACGATGTTTTTTGCCCGATATTGGCTTATCATCCCGACGCTAGCCATAGCAGGGGCCCTGGCGCGAAAAAAGATCGTGCCGGTGTCTACCGGTACGCTGCCGACCCATACGCCGATTTTTATCGTATTTCTAGTCATGATAATATTGATAATAGGGGCGCTTACTTTTTTCCCGGTCCTGGCGCTCGGCCCGATAGCCGAACATTTACTGCTGCCGAGCCAATAGAGGTTACATGAATAAAACGCATAAACCAATATCGCTCTTGGAACCAAAAATACTGGTGCCTGCGTTTCTTGATTCATTTAAGAAATTGGACCCGCGCCATCAGATCAGGAACCCGGTTATGTTTGTGGTGTTGGTCGGGAGCATCGTGACGTCGGTGCTGTATGTACAGGCGCTGACCGGGCACGGCGAGGCCCCTGCGGGTTTTATACTGTCGATAACCTTATGGCTGTGGTTTACGCTGCTCTTTGCCAATTTTTCTGAATCACTGGCAGAGGGGCGGGGAAAATCCCAGGCTGAAAACCTTCGCCGTGCTCGTAAAGACACGCCGGCAAAGCTGCTTACCGACCCGCGGTACGGAAGCGCCTATGAAATCGTCCAATCTTCCGGGCTTAAGAAGGGCGATGCGGTGTTGGTAGAGGCAGGTGGTTTTATCCCCATGGACGGTGATGTCGTTGAAGGCGCCGCGACCGTCGATGAAAGCGCCATAACCGGAGAAAGCGCTCCTGTCATCAGGGAATCGGGGGGAGACCGGAGCGCAGTTACCGGAGGAACAAAAGTTCTTTCGGATTGGCTGGTCATACGGATCAGCTCGAATCCGGGAGAGACTTTTCTGGACAGGATGATCGCTATGGTGGAAGGGGCCAAACGCCAAAAGACCCCGAACGAAATAGCGCTTAATATACTGTTGGCGGTATTTACGTTGATGTTCTTACTCGCGGTAAGCACGCTCTTGCCTTTTTCTATCTACAGCGTAGCCCAGGCAGGGCGAGGTGTTGCTGTCAGCATTACGGTTCTCGTGGCGCTTTTGGTCTGCCTTATCCCGACAACCATCGGCGGGCTCTTGCCAGCTATAGGCATAGCCGGGATGGACAGGATGATCCAGGCCAATGTTATCGCACTATCGGGGCGAGCTGTTGAAGCGGCCGGTGACGTTGATGTTCTCATGCTGGACAAGACCGGGACCATTACCCTTGGGAACAGGCAGGCGGTGGCTTTTATCCCGGCCGACGGTATAAGCGTCGAAACCTTGGCGGATGCAGCACAGCTTGCTTCTTTATCGGATGAGACACCCGAAGGACGGAGCATCGTTGTTCTGGCCAAGGAGAAATATAATATCAGGACCCGCTCTCTACACGAACTTGAAGCCGCCTTTATTCCATTTACGGCCCAGACACGCATGAGCGGAGTCGATATGGGAGGGGCGCGGCATATCAGGAAAGGGGCGGCCGATGCGGTCGCAGAATATGTAAGCAAACTCGGCGGATTGATCCCGTTGGATGTAGCAACGCGTATTCAGGAAATATCAAAAAGCGGAGGGACCCCTCTCGTCGTAGCCGACAGCGGCAAGGTCCTCGGCGTTATATATTTAAAAGATATCGTTAAGGGAGGCATCAAGGAGCGTTTTTCCGAGTTGCGGCGCCTGGGGATCAGGACCGTGATGGTCACCGGCGATAATTCCCTTACAGCCGCAGCTATTGCTGCTGAGGCAGGTACCGATGATTTTTTGGCCCAGGCAACGCCCGAACTGAAATTGAAACTTATTCGGGAATTGCAGGCAGGCGGCAGGCTCGTCGCCATGACCGGCGACGGGACAAACGACGCGCCCGCGCTCGCCCAGGCCGATGTAGCTGTTGCCATGAATACCGGAACTCAGCCGGCGAAGGAAGCGGGAAACATGATCGATCTCGATTCAAACCCGACGAAACTCCTGGATATTGTCAGAATAGGAAAACAGCTCCTCATGACGCGCGGGGCGTTGACGACCTTCAGTATCGCCAACGATATCTCAAAATATTTTGCCATTATCCCTGCAGCATGCGTGGGTATATACCCCGAGCTTCGGGTATTGAACATCATGCATCTGGCAACGCCGGAAAGCGCCGTATTATCAGCCGTAATTTTTAACGCTATTGTCATCATCATGCTTATACCGCTTGCCCTTTTGGGAATTCCCTACAAACCGGTGCCGGCGATCCGGCTTTTAATGGATCACCTGCTTCTTTACGGAATAGGCGGGATCATTGCTCCGTTTATAGGCATTAAACTGATCGACATAGCCCTGGTCATGCTGGGGCTGGCGAGGCAACCATGATCCGACAACATATCAAGCCGGCGGTACTATCATTTGCGGTTTTTACCGTAATTACGGGTGTGCTTTATCCGATACTGGTCACCGGCATTGCAGCGACCTTTTTTCCGGCACAGCGTAAAGGAAGTTTGATATACAGGAACGGAAAGGCCGTGGGTTCCTTATTGATCGGACAACCTTTCAGTAACCCGAAATATTTATGGGGCCGCGTTTCGTCGACCGACCCGTTCCCGTACAATGCCGCGTCTTCGTCAGGGTCAAATTACGGCCCGATGAATCAGGACCTGAAACGCGCAGTTGAAGCGCGCGTAGACGTACTCCGAAAAGCCGACCCCGATAATCGCGCGGCTATTCCCGTGGATCTTGTGACATCTTCGGCAAGCGGATTGGACCCGCACATCAGCCTGGCCGCTGCATATTATCAGGTCCCGCGGATCGGCCGCACAAGGAACATATCCGAGGAGGCCGTAAGGAATATCATTCGAAATAATATTCAAAGTCGCTTTTTGGGGGTCATCGGTGAGGATACTGTAAATGTGTTAAACGTTAATGTGGATCTGGACTCTTATGAAAAAATAGAGTAGAGAGGTTCCCCATGGATACCCCGTCAGACATTAATGACATACTGACAGCCGCGAAAGCTGAAAAACCCCTGCGCGGGAAACTGAAGATTTTTTTCGGTGCTATGGCCGGCGTAGGAAAGACCTATTCGATGCTCGAGGCGGCCAAGGTCCGGAAAAAGGAAGGGGTTGATGTGGTCGTAGGATATGTCGAGACGCATAAACGGGTTGAGACCGAAGCACTCCTGCAAGGGTTCGAGACACTCCCCCATAAGAAAATAATGTATAGAAATATTGACCTGGTCGAATTCGATATCGATGCGGCGCTCAAACGGCATCCCGCGCTGATCTTAGTGGACGAGCTGGCGCATACCAATGTTCCGGGATCGCGAAATTTAAAGCGCTGGCAGGATGTCGATGAACTTCTGGACGCCGGGATCGACGTCTACACTACGCTCAATGTACAGCACTGCGAAAGCGCGAACGACATTGTGGCCGGGATAACCGGTGTTATTGTTAAAGAGACGTTGCCCGACACGTTCTTGGAACAGGCCGATGACGTCGAACTTATCGATTTACCTCCCGAAGACCTTTTGAAACGTCTTAAAGATGGGAAGGTTTATCTGGGGGACCAGGCTGAGCGCGCGATCGGTAATTTTTTCCAAATAGGAAACCTTATAGCCCTGCGCCAACTGGCACTACAGCATACCTCCCGGATCGTTGATGCAAGAATGCGGTCGTACAAAAAGACGTATGCCATATCGAAGGTTTGGAATGTCAGGGACCGTTTTCTGATAAGTATCAGTCCGAGCCCTACCGCTGTCAGGCTCGTACGGGCAGGTAAACGTATTTCGGCGAGCCTTGGTGTCGAGTGGATAGTCGCATTTGTCGACAATCCTTCGCAGGTAGTAACGCCTAAAGACAGATCCCGCGTAACCGACATGATGCGCCTGGCCGAAAAGCTCGGGGCCGAGACGGTCACGTTGAGCGGCAGTTCCGTTTCCGATACGCTGATCGAATACGCGCGTACAAGAAATATCACAAAAATAATTGTCGGGAAGCCGGCCGCCAAAAGGTTTAGAGACATATTTGCCAGTTCGATTATCGATGAACTGGCCCATAAATGCGGAGAGATAGACCTCTACCTTATAAGCGGTGAAAATCCGGAAGCAATACCGGAAATCAGAATGGCAAAGTTAAGACCCTTTTCGTTGAAAGATGCTGTATGGACCGCGTGTGTGCTCATGGTATGCACTATGGTGAGTGCGTTTTTGTCACATTATGTGCATCTTATTAATTTGATAATGATATATCTGTTAGGCGTGATCTGGATCGCTTACAGATTTGGCCGTCGGTATGCCATGATAGCGGCGGTATTGAGCGTTCTCGTTTTTGATTATTTTTTTGTTCCTCCATTCGGCACGTTTGAAGTGGCGGACGTACAGTATTTTATAACGCTTATTGTTATGCTGATCGTGGGGGCCGTCATCGGCAGTTTGACCGGCCGGCTCAGGCAGCAGACGATAACGATGAGGCTGCATGAAAGTATGTCAGGAGCTATGTACCGGTTGAATAGGGATCTTGCCAAGACATCGGATCCGGATAATATTATTACTATCGCTATTGAGCATATAAGGGAATTTTTTAAATATCCCGTCATCGTTTTTACACGGGAAAAGGAGAGCGATATTACGGCGCGGTTCGGCGATTTTAAAAGCCTGACCTCTGCCGAGAAAGCCGAAGCGGTTGCTCATTGGGTGATCGAACACAAAAAACCGGCCGGCAAGGGGACGGATACTCTTCCGGGGGCACGGGGTATTTATCTACCTCTTGCCGGCAGCGAAAAGGTCCTTGGCGTCATAGCGCTCTATCCTGATGAGAAATCCGTTCCGGACGATCCGGATAAAATGCATATTTTAGAGATGTTTGTGAATCAGTCCTCGCTTGCGCTCGAGGGAGCATTACGTGCGCGTGCTGTTATTAAGGCTGAATCAGAGATCGAAACAGAACGCCTCAGGAACATGCTTCTAGCGACTTTTTCTCTGGACCTTCCCGGTCCGCTTAAGGTTATTCGAGAGGCCACGGAAATATTGTTAAAACCGGAAACCGCCGGCGATATATCGAAACGTAATGAGCTTATACAAACGATCCGTTCGGAGGCCGAGCGTCTCAATAAACTGTCTGTAGAAATGACGGCGACGCTGGTCGAGACGAAGCAATAGCCGGCCGTTGAACAAAGGGGTACTCTTATGATAAGTAGCGGTATTAAAGGCGTTGATAAGGTCATAACGGGATTGCAACTGGGCGATAACGTCGTCTGGCAGATCGACGCGATCGACGATTACCTCGACTTTGTCGGGCCGTTCGTCAAAAAGTCGCTCGAGGACAAGAAAAGGCTTGTCTACATCCGTTTCGGCAATCATAAGCCGGTCCTTGAAAAGCAAAAAGGCGTTGTCGTTTATACCTTGAGCGCCGCGGCCGGGTTTGAATCGTTCTCGGCTAGATTGAACGAGATCATCAAGGATGAAGGGGAGGGGGTCTTTTATGTTTTTGACTGTCTTTCGGACCTTCTTTCCGCATGGTCGAACGACCTTATGATAGGTAATTTCTTTAAAATAACCTGTCCGTTCCTTTTCGAGCTCAATACGATCGCCTACTTCTCGTTGTTCCGTAACAGCCACTCTTTTAAGACCGTTGCCCGCATCAGGGATACGACGCAACTTCTCATAGACGTGTACCGCTATGAAGGGAACTCGTACATCCATCCGCTCAAGGTATGGGACCGTTATTCGCCGACGATGTTTCTCCCTCATATAAAAAAGAACGAACAGTTCGTGCCGATCGCCAATAGCGTCGATACGGCGCGGCTCTTTTCGCAGATCTTTAAACAGGGGGCCAAGAGCGCGAAACGGAACCTGGATTACTGGGACAGGCTCTTTATGAAGGCCGAGGACCTGGCAGGGAAGAAATCTTCACCGGATGAAAAAAAAGACCTGGTCGATAAGCTCTGCCGTCTCGTCATAGCGCGTGATAAAAAGATGCTGAAACTTGCCGAGGAGC
Source organism: Candidatus Omnitrophota bacterium (assembly GCA_028715425.1). Classification (GTDB taxonomy): domain Bacteria; phylum Omnitrophota; class Gorgyraeia; order JABMRN01; family JABMRN01; genus JAQURW01. The sequence goes on along the minus strand of JAQURW010000027.1, from coordinate 9,222 downwards.
ATCTGGTGCTGGAGGACCTCCTTACGATAAAGTCCCGTATGGTAGGCACAGGATTTATCGGCGGCAAGTCGGTCGGCATGATCCTTGCCAGGAATATCCTGGCAAAGGAGAAGTCCCTGGAGACGGATAATATCTTCGAACCCCATGACTCTTTCTACATCGGCTCGGATGTCTTCTATACGTACATTGTCGAGAACGGCTGGTGGAAGGAGCATATGGAGCAAAGGACCGGGAAAGGGTATTTCGCCGTGGCGCGCGTGCTCCGGGAACGCATGTTAAACGGTAGCTTTCCCGAGGAGATCAAGGAGCAATTCAGGGAGATGATAGAATATTTCGGCCAATCGCCGATCATCGTTCGTTCCTCGAGCCTCCTGGAGGACAGTTACGGTAATGCCTTTGCGGGCAAGTATGAGAGCATCTTCCTGGTCAATCAGGGGACGCCGGAAGAACGGTACGGAAAATTCCTCGAGGCGGTCAGGCGGATCTATGCCTCGACCATGAACGAGGATGCCCTGGCGTACCGGTTGCAGCGAGGCCTTTCTCATTCTGACGAACAAATGGCGCTTTTGGTGCAACGGGTATCCGGCTCATATCGGGGCGATTACTTTTTTCCTGATGTCGCAGGCGTCGGGATCTCGTATAACACCTTTGTCTGGAAAAATACGATGGATCCCAAGGCAGGGATGTTGCGCGCGGTCCTTGGCCTGGGCACGAGGGCCGTCAACCGTGTCGAAGGCGATTATCCGCGTGTCGTAGCCCTGGATGACCCTCTCCTCAAAGCCCAGGCGGGCGTAGAGGATATACGAAAGTTTTCTCAGCACAATGTCGACGTTCTTAACGTCAAAGAAAATACTTTCCAAACGGTGCCGGTCCGCGAACTTATTAAAAAGAACGTGGACCTGAAACTGGCCCTTACCGCCGTCAAGATCGATGGGGCCGTTTCCCGGGAGGAAGAGAACGAGGCCGGGAAGGGGGATTGGATCGTTACCCTGGACAATCTTGTTTCGCAGGGGGATTTTGTCCAAACCATACGGAAGATCCTTAAGGCCCTGGAGCGTGCCTATGCGTATCCGGTGGACGTGGAATTTACCGTTAATGTTAAAAAAGAAAAAGATTTTCGGGTCAATCTTCTGCAGTGCCGCCCTGTCCAGGCTAAGGGATTGGGAAGACGGGTCGAAATCCCCCAGGATATAGAAAAAAATAAAATACTGTTTCAGTCCGAAGGCAATTTTTTAGGCGGGAATATTGCCCAGACGATCACCAGGATCATCTATGTGGACCCTAAGGCATATTCAGACCTGGCGTCGCAATCCGCGAAATACGATATTGCGCGCGCGATCGGAGATCTGAACAGGCAGATGGGCGGCAGGGATAAACTGTTAGCGATCCTTCTGGGGCCGGGCCGGTGGGGGACGTCGACGCCGTCTCTGGGCGTGCCGGTTTCATTCGCCGAGATCAATAACATCGCTGTCCTGGGCGAGGTCGCGTTTGCCAGGAACAATGCCAGCCCCGAACTTTCGTTCGGCACACATTTTTTCCAGGACCTGGTCGAGACCGGGATATTTTACCTGGCGCTCTTTCCTGATCAGGAAGGCGTCTATGTCAATCATTCATTTTTTGATTCTATGCCGGCTACGCTCAGGAAGATAATGCCGCAGTATAAGAAATACGAGAACGTCATCAAGATACTTGACGCACAAGACCGGCCTTTTAAAATAGTCGCGGATATCGTTTCCCAAAAATTAATCTTTTACCGGCAGTGAAGACTCGCCCCGAAATCAAAGAATGGTCCCGATTTCAAGCAATGGTTCGAATTTCGAAATTTACGAAGAAAATTTCGAAATTCTCACGCATTGAAATCGGGACGCATTGATTTTGGGAGATTTTTCCTGCAGTTTAACTCCGGGAAAAATCAACTCCGGTAAAATTGGCGGTTCAGGAACTTTTCGTCGAGCTCGACGACCGTGGGCCGGCCGTGCGGACAGGTGAACGGGTCTTTGCATTTAAGGAGATTTTGGCGGATATTCTCCGCGCCTTCTTTTTTGACATCGTCGCCGGCCATGACGGAACTCCTACAAGCCCAGCGGGCGATCGTCTCGGTACTGGCGCGGCCGGCATTGTCGCCGGCAAGTATCGTGCGTACCGAGATCTCCGGCAGAGAGATAAGCTGGGGATGGCTGTGGATGGCGATCGATTCCTTGTCCCACTGCGTTATCTCAAAACCTACCTTTTCGATCTTTTCTTTGGCTTCTTCCAGTGCCAGCATTTCCTGATGAGAAAGCCTGATGACGACCGGCGATAAGAGTTTTTGCGTCTCGATGGCGCCTATATCGATCTGCCGGCAAAGTTTTTCGTACGTTATACGTTCCTGGGCGGCATGCTGGTCGATAAGGAGGAGGGAAGTTCCCGCCTCGAAGAAAAGATATTTACGGGCAAAATTCCCGATAAAACGGCTGTTACTGAGTTTGGACTTGAAATTCTCTTTTTTGTTTTTAGACAGGGTGTTTTCAAGGTTTATGGCTGACGGTTCCCCTGTCCCGGTGAATAGGGTATACTGACGGTGCGGCTCTTCGGCAGCTGCCTGTTTTTGCAGGTTGTCGCCGGCCATGGGTACCGGTTCTGATGGCGCCGATGTGCGCGGGGGGATCACCCAGGGGTCGTCCGCTTTTTTGATGGTACCCTGCGACATGAGGCTGTGTTCGCATAAGGGCCGGATCAGATGGACGAGCTCACGGTCATTCTTTATCTTGACCTCACGTTTGGTCGGGTGCATATTGACATCGATATTTTCTGCCGGCATTTCGATAAATACGGCGAAAAACGGGGTGACTTCAGGAGGCATCACCAGCCGATAAACCTGGTTCAAATGAAAACTTACGATCTTATCGAAAACCGGTCGGCTATTGATAAAAATGAACTGCATGTCTTTTTTCGGGCGCTGGATATTTATGTCTCCCAGGAAAAGCCGGACCGAAACCGTGCCGTCGTCAGACTTTTTGTATGCCTCGATGATATGTTCCTCTTTAAGATGGAGAGCCCTGGCCAGGCGTTTTACGCTGTCGTGCTCCTCCGGCAGGTCGATAAGGGGTTTCTCATGGTGTGTCAGGAGAAAACGCCTGTCCGGGTACAGCAGGGTATAGGGGATAAAGGTATTGAGTATCTGCGTCAGTTCGGCTGAGTCGGATTTTAAAAATTTTCTGCGCGCCGGCGTATTGAAAAAAAGCTCTTTTATCTCCATTTCGGTGCCGTTAGCCATGGGGTACGGCCTTAAGAGGATCCGTTTGCCGCCCCGCATGTGTATCTCCCATCCGCTATCCGCAGTTTCTGTTTTACTGCGGAGTATAACATCGGCTATGCTGGCGATACTGTAGAGCGCTTCACCGCGGAAGCCGAGGGAATGGATGGCATACAGGTCATCGATGGTCTTAAGTTTTGACGTCGAATGACGTAAGAATATCTTTTCGATATCGTCCGGCGCGATGCCGGTGCCGTTATCCTTAATATGGATGAGGGTCTTGCCGGAATCCTTAAGATGGAGTTCGATTGACCGTGCACCGGCGTCAAGCGAGTTCTCGATGAGTTCCTTGACGCAGGAGGCCGGCCGCTCGATGACCTCGCCGGCGGCGATTTTGCTGACGATGTCTTGGGGAAGTATATTGACGTTGCCCATGCCACCCTTCTTGGGCAGCTTTGGCAGGCGGTACCCCCTGCCAGCTGTCCCGCTAGTTATTGTCCTTACGGCCAAGTAATTCTTTCCACTGGTGTAACTTATTAAGCGCATCAAGAGGCGATAGCGCGTTAACGTCGATATTTTTTAACTCTTCCTTGATCTCGTCGGCAGTTCTATCTTTGGCCCCGGCCCCTGGCCTGAAAAGTGTCAGCTGGACCTCTTTGGCCCCTTTTTTGGTTATCTTCTCATTGAGGTCGCCGGATAGTTCCAATTGCGTCAGGATCTCGGTGCCGCGCCTGGTAACTTCTCTGGGTATACCCGCAAGCTTCGCGACATAGATCCCGAAACTGTCGTCGCAGCCGCCGGCCATGATCTTATGGAGAAAAATGATCTCGTCTTTCCATTCCTTGACGGCGATATTGTAATTCTTGATGCCGTTCTTGCCGTCGGACAGGGCGGTGAGCTCATGAAAATGCGTGGCAAAAAGCGTCCGGACCCTGTTGGTTGCCATAAACTCTGCGATCGCCCATGCAAGGCTCAACCCGTCGTAGGTCGAGGTGCCGCGGCCGATCTCGTCGAGTATGACCAGACTGCGGGGGGAGAGGTTGTTCAGTATCTCTGCTGTCTGGCTCATCTCGACCATGAACGTGCTCTGGCCTTTACTGATATCGTCATGGGCGCCGATGCGGGTGAATATCTTGTCGACGATCCCGATGGACGCCGATGACGCCGGGATATAACTGCCGGTCTGCGCCATGATCGTGAGAATGGCGACCTGCCGGATATAGGTCGATTTGCCGGCCATGTTGGGGCCGGTGATTATCAGGAGATGGTTGTCGGTACAGTCCAGCACGATGTCGTTCGGCACGAAATTGGCGTCGAGCCGCGCCTCGACGACCGGATGCCGGCCGTTTATGATGTTTATCTCGGTGCCGTTGGAAATGACCGGCATGATATAGCCGGGCATGCGCGACAGGAGGCTCAGGGAATACAGGACATCGATGGTCGCCAGATTGGCGCAGACCGTATGGAGTTCGAGCGACGCCTGAAGGATATTCTCTTGCAGATCTTTGACCAGCCGCGATTCGATGGCAAGAATTTTTTCTTCGGCGGTCAACATCTTTTCCTCGAATTCCTTGAGCTCGGGCGTGATGTAACGCTCGGCGTTCACCAGCGTCTGTTTGCGGATGTAATCGGAAGGGACGCTGGCGAGGTTTGCGTTCGAGATGACGATGTAGTAGCCGAAGACATTGTTGAATCCGACCTTGAGTGAATGTATGCCGGTCCGTTTGATCTCGCGCTCCTGGAGATTTTTGAGCCATTCCTGCCCGTTCTCGCGGATGTCACGCAGGCTGTCGAGTTCTTTATTGAACCCCTTCTTGATCAGTTTTCCTTCAGGATTGGACAACGGGACGTTCTCGTCGATTGCGGCATCCAGGAGCGCGGCAAGGCCGGGCACCTCTTTTATGGAAAAAAGGAAATTACGTTCGGACAGCGTGACGACGGCATTTTTTATTTCCGGGATACGGGTCAAGGTATTGCGGAGGGCTACGAGATCCCGGGCATGCGCTATTCCCGAACTGATGCGGTAGATGCATTTTTCGATGTCCGGCATATGACTGAGGAGGCGGCCGATATTTTCCCGGATACGCTCATTATTCGCAAGGAGCGAAACGGCGTCCTGACGTTTTCTGATGTCGTCGACATCTTTTAACGGATGATAAAGCCATGACTTGAAGAGCCTCTTCCCGAAAGGCGTCAGGGTCCTGTCGAGGGTCGTGACCACATCTTCGAGCTCCAGGCCGTAATGTGCCGCCGGCGATATAAAGGCGTATGAGGAATCGTTAAAGGCGGATAGCTTATCGATATGCCGCATCGGCGTTTTGTTCATCTGGCGCAGGTATTCCAAAAGGCTTCCGGCGGCGGCTATAGCTGCGGGTTTTCCGTCCAGCCCGAACCCCTGGAGGCTATGCGCCGAAAAATGGTCCTTTAAGGTTTTTGCGGCAATGTCAGGATTAAAACTCCAGTCCTCAAACGGCGTGAACGTGATCTTTTTCTGGGAAAGAAGGGGGTCTTTAAAAATGGACCTGACCTTAGGTTCTGACGATTCAGGATAAACGCATTCGGCGATGGAACATTTCGCGAGTGTTTCGATCAGGCGGCGTTCGTCGCTATATTGTGCGGCCTGGATCGCGCCGCTGGACAGTTCGGTAAACGCGAAGCCGAATACGTTATCGTGACAGCTGATACAGACAAGCGAACGTATGTCGTTTGATGCCTCGTCAACAAACGTCCCCGAGGTAATAACGCGAATGACATCGCGTTTAACGATGCCCTTAGCCTTTGACGGGTCTTCGACCTGTTCGCAGATGGCAACCTTGTAACCGGCCTTGATGAGCCTTCCGATATAGGAGTCCGCGGCGTGATACGGTATGCCGCACATCGGCACCTTGGCTGATTTGTCGGTGCCGCGGGAGGTCAGGACGACATCAAGGACCTGCGAGGCCTTTTTTGCGTCGTCATAGAACATTTCGTAGAAATCGCCGAGACGGAAAAAGAGAATACAGTTGTCGTATTGGGATTTGATCCGCTGATACTGTTGGAGCATGGGGGTCTGTGTTTCCATACGTTCTTTATACCATAAAAAAGTAACAAAAAAAATACATTTTTCTGCGGAATTGTTTTCATTGACATATCACTCCGCTTAGTGTTAAATAGGTATATCACTTTAAATATTGCCTACAGGGATCATATATACGACCAATGAAACAACGCGTACTTGTCATCGGCAACAAAAAGACAGCATCCCTCATAGAAGACTGCCTGCCGCCCTACGGTATCGAGGTTGTCAATGAAACCGGTGCCCGGCCGCTTCAGCCTGTCCTTAGAGCCACCCGCTTTCTCTTAGTCATCTACGATGAGGATTCCTTCGGGGCAAGATCAAAAAGGGCCAATAGCGTGATCTTCAGGGCTCTTAAAGCCATACATTGCCCGTTTTTTGTGCTATCTTCGCGCAAGACTTTGGCAAGCCTTTATAACGCTTACAACCTCGGCGCCAATTATTATATAGGTAAGCCGTTCAATCATCGCGAGTTCATTGCCCGGTTTGTCGCTGCGGTCAACCGGAAGACGCGGATCACGTGTATCGGCGGAGGTACCGGCCTTTTTCACATGCTCCTGGCGCTTAAAACATTTCCCAACGCACTTCTGACGTCTATCGTCAGCATGAGCGATGACGGCGGGTCATCGGGAAAACTGAAGACAACGTTCGGGATTCTCCCTCCGGGCGATGTCCGAAGGAGCCTTGTCGCGCTTTCCAATGCGCCGGAGATCATGAATAAGGTCATGCAGTACCGGTTCCAGCGCGCCAATGAGTTTTACGGCCATACCTTCGGCAACCTCTTCTTGACCGCCTTGAGCGAGATCGAGGGCTCGTTGCCGAACGCAATCAAGACCATCAGCGACCTCCTGCATGCGCAGGGGGTGGTCCTACCGATAACCGAGAGCAATACGACGCTGGTGGCGTGTTTTGAGGACGGTACCGTCGTCAAAGGGGAGAGCAAGATCGACCTTTGCGAGGGGAGGAATCCCGCCCTGAATATCCGGGAAATATGGCATGAACCCGAGACGAATTGTACGATAGATGCGGCAAGTGCGATCTTGAATTCCGATATCATCATCATCGGGCCCGGCGATCTTTTTACGAGCGTCATCACCAACCTCCTGGTCAATAATGTCAGGGATCTTATTGCCCGGTCGCGGGCGAAAAAGATATATATCGCGAACCTCATGACCAAGCCGGGAGAAACGGCCCGCTACACGGCTTTTGACCATGTCCGGGAGATCGTCCGCTATATGCACGGTGATTGCCTCGATTATGTGGTGCTTTCGAACACCGGCATTTCGCGATCGGCACTGAAAAAATACGCGGCAAAATATCAGCAACCGGTCTCTCTGGAGGGCTGCGCTAATATCCATAAGATAACCGCTGCCCGTGTAATCGTTGACGATGTCGGTGACGAGACCGTGCTGGTCAGGCATGACAGCAGTAAATTAAAAAGAGTCATCGCAAAGATCCTGAAATCAGAAAGGAAGCGCGCATGGGGGCGGGACAAAAAATAGGGTTTGACAACGAGCGGTATTTGAACGAACAAAGCAAATTTATCCTGAACAGGGTAAAGCGTTTTAAGGATAAACTGTACCTTGAATTCGGCGGCAAGATCGTCTTCGACTATCATGCCGCGCGGGTCCTGCCCGGGTACGATCCGAACGTAAAGATGAGGCTTCTCCAGAAACTCAAGGATAAGGCCGATATCATACTCTGCATATATGCCGGCGACATTGAACGCAAAAAGATCAGGGCCGATTTCGGCATAACCTACGATGCGGATGCGCTCAAAATAATCGATGATCTCCGGGGATGGGACCTGGAGATAGCCGGTGTCGTGATAACCCGGTTCGACAACCAGCCTTCGGCAAAGGTCTTTAAAAATAAACTGGAACGCCGGAATATCCGCGTCTACACGCATAAATTTACCAAGGGTTATCCCCGCGATGTCGAGACGATCGTGAGCGACGACGGCTACGGCGCCAATGATTATATCGAAACACAGAAACCGCTGGTCATTGTTACCGGCCCGGGCCCCGGGAGCGGGAAATTGGCGACCTGCCTGTCGCAGATCTATCATGACCATAAACGCGGGAAGAAGTCAGGCTATGCAAAATTCGAGACGTTCCCGATATGGAACATAGCGCTTAACCACCCGGTCAACATAGCGTATGAGGCAGCGACTGCGGACATCCGGGATTTTAACCTTATCGACCCGTTCCATCTCGAGGCATATCATAAGACCGCGATCAATTACAACCGCGATGTCGAGGTCTTTCCTGTCCTTAAGAATATTTTATCGAAGATCATGGACGAGAAGGAGTTATATAAATCGCCGACCGACATGGGCGTCAATTGCGCCGGATTGGGCATCGTGAACGATGCCTGTGTGCAGGAGGCTGCACGACAGGAGATCATACGGAGATTTTTCAGGTATTCATGCGAATACGCCATCGGCCTTGCGGACCAGGAGACCGTGAACCGCGTAGAGAATATCATGGGGAATCTGCATTTGAAACCCGAGGACAGGACCGTGGTGAACCCCGCGCGCGAAACCGCCCGTCAGGCGCAGGAAAAAAACGCTTATGGCTTGAGCATCTATTGCGGCGCGGCCCTCGAACTTGCCGACGGCAGGATAGTCACGGGCAAAAATTCTCCGCTCATGCATGCGACGTCAAGCCTGATCTTGAACTGCGTCAAGGTGCTCGCGGAGATCCCGGATAAGATACATCTTCTGTCGCCGAACGTCATCGAGTCGATAGGCAAGCTCAAAAAACATATTTCCAATAAACCGAACATCAGCCTTGATCTGGAGGAGACGATGATAGCGCTGGCTATAAGCGCGGCCACGAATCCCACGGCCCAGCTCGCGGTCGAGAAACTCAAAGAGCTGAACGGTTGCGATGTGCACCTTTCGCACATGCCGACGCCGGGCGACGAGATG
>JAQURW010000026.1 GCA_028715425.1 Candidatus Omnitrophota bacterium | reverse complement strand
GACAGGACGGTCAATGTGCGGGAAGCGGTCGCCGGGCTTTTACAGGCCCTCGGCACCGACGTTGCCGCGATCAACGGCACACGGCCCCTTTTCGCCGAAAAACTCGGACAACCGCTGAGCTATGCCAACGCGGTTTACATAACCGAGGTCTTGAACCAGGACATTCTCATGCCGCGGGGCATGATCGTTTTTTTTACGAGCAGGACCGTGAGCGACGCGAGTCAGCGGCGGGATGCTTACAGAATGGCATGCGGCGTCATAGAACAAAAAAGGAGCTTACAGATACGTTACGGAGCGACGCGTATGGATACACCGGTCTTTCTCGTCAGGGAACGGAAGAAAAATGCCCAATACGGCGCAACCTTCCTGCCCGGAAAGATCATCGTGTCGACCGAAGAGCTGGGCCGGCATCTGAGCAAAATGGTCGCTTATGACGGCCGGCTCAGAAACGACGAGGCGGAATTCAAGCGGCAGATGGTAGAACGCGCCCGGGACGGCTCTTTATTGCCCGATCTGCCCGGGATGCCGAGCGAGGTCACCATAGATAGGGTAATCGCCGCCCGGAGCGGCGTAAGTCCTGCCTGGGTCGGCAACTTCATGCGCTTATTCTGCGAAAGGATCAGGCCCTCCCTTGCCGATAAGGCCAAACAACGCGCGCTCTATGAAATATTTTTCGAATCGTGCGCGACCCACGAAGGGGCCCATCTTTTTTTGCGGTGCCTCCTGGATTATCCGACGGATTTTCTTGCGTATGCTGCCGAACATTCTACAACGATGATCGATACCATCGAGCTGCTTGAGCGGCACGGCGCCGAGGATGAAAACGTCGCCGATACCACGTTGAACGACTGGAAACAATATGTCCTGGCTGACGACGGTGCCCTGCGTCGCGAGCTTGATAATACCCTGGATATGGGGGCACGGCTTCATCTGCTCACTAAAATGGATGAAGTGGCCGCCTTCCTGGTATCGTGCACAAACGATCCGACCTGGCTGGACACTATTGACGATTCCCTGGGGTTATGCTTGTCGACGGCGGATGTCGGCGCCGAAGAAGGCCATACCAGCGGACATCAGGCCGCAGCGGAATTCATTTTAACTTATTTGCGGGAACGGATGCACGCGCCGGCCGGCATGACGAATGACGAAGTAATGGCATGTGTCTATGGATATCCCGACCGGATCAAGGCGTGGATGAAAGAACTTCTGGCGCGGGAATTCAAGTTGGCGCGTGATCTTACGATAACGCTGAGCGGGGACGGAAAAGAGCGCATCTTGTACGATGCCGCGCAAGCTTCGCGCGCGATACCTGCAGGGAGAGTTGAGCCTGCGGCCGCGCCGGTCACGTCTTCTGTTGCGGTGATACGGGACGTTGTGCCGGTCCTGCCCCGGGAATTCGATATACTTACGCATGTCAAAACGCAAAGTGAGTTGGGAGCTAAATTCAAAAAAGGCGAGCTTACCTGGGCTGAATTCAGGAAATACATGGCGGATAAATTTCCTGCGGTCGACATAAGCGATATCGAAATCCCGGACGGAATAGCGAACGACCGCGTTATCATGCGCGCGATAGGCGAGCGCATCAATAACGAGGTGCTGATACCCAACGGCTGGATACTGCAGACGACGATGCTGGGTGAGGTAGCCTTCGGCAGGATCGTGGCAAAGGGCGTCACCGATACCCCGGAAGGCAGGACCGTGCCGGTTTATATGGTCGAACTTTTAAGGGGCGCAGACACCTTCGGCCTGGCCGTCGCGCACTCTTCGTACATTTTATTCAATAACAAGCCCGGCTTGAGCAGCGAAGAAGAGCTGCAGATATCGAGGTCGGCGTACGATGCCCTCCGGGCGGATCCGAGTCCGCTGCCTGACCCGCGGAGCGGCAAGCAGGCTTTTTCCCGCTGGATCCATACGTATGTATTCGGCCATTACCTGCCCGAGGTCACGGCCAGCCTAAAAAAAGAGACCAACATGATGGAAGAGGTCGCGCATTCCGATTCGTCGGCGTTCGTAGAAAGGGTATTCGGCAGGCCTATCAATACGGAGCGGCAGGATGAGAAGGTCGCCATGTGCGGTCATATCCTCCGTGAAGACTGCGAATTCCGCCGGATCCTTGACGCGCACCGCGGCGCCGATGATGCGAAACTCACTGCGGATACCCTGTGGGAAGCCGAAGGCAAACTTAAGGCCTTGACCCGGTCTGCGTATCCTTTATTTACCTTTTTCGAATTTATGATCGGCAACCTTTTTATAAGGATCGGCAATGGAAGGGAGTCGGCCGAGTACGAGCGCACGCGGACGCTCCTCATGCGCGTCCTGGGCAAAGAACTCCTGGGCCAGGACAAGGAGCCTGAAGAACTCAGAAGAGAGTGGATAGCGTATCTGATGACGAAAATGAAGGACGTCGACGGTTTTAGCGAAGACCTGAAAAAGGCCGCGCAGGCCGCGTACGATAAACAGTTCATTTCGCACGAAGAAAGGATACGTAAGCCCTCGAGCGGGGCAATACCGGCCGTGCGGCAGGAGAAACTCTCGGACATCCTGCGCGCGATTACCGGCGACCTGTCGAGCGAGAAAAATATCGCCAGGACACTCACCGCGTCGCTGGAATCCTATGCCGCGAACTCCAAGAAACTGGTGATCGCCGTCCAGGACAGCCTGGGGTGCCAGCACGGCGAGCTTGCCATGTTCCTCGGCAAGCTCAAGGGCTGGAAAGAGGAAATGCAGCGGCGTTATCCCGGCAAGGCGGCCATGCTCGACGACCTTATCGTCTTAAAGCCCTTCAGCACGATGGACGACCTTTCGGCGAAATTGGGAGAGCACCCCGGTTTGCGGATGGACGACCGTGAAAATAATTATGTTTTTGTCTTTGCCCGCGATAACGCGGATATGCGGGCAGGATTGCCGGGACTGGGCAGCGCCGTCAGGCCTGTCCTGGTGAACGAAAAGGAAAAATTCACCGGTTTTTATTATCCTTTGGTCGAGATCGTGGCCCTGACGCTCTTAAAAGAGCTGCTTAAACTGGACTTGAATTCGCTCGTCAGCGCCGATATCAGGGAAAAAGAAGGTATCGATTTCAGCGATGAATTCCCGTACCTTATCTTTACTATCCTTCCCCGTATCCAGGCATACGGCCCGGATGAACAGGAACGCAGGTTCTCCCGCGTATTGAGGTTCATCGAGAGCGCATAACGTGGTATAATTGATGCCATGACACGCAAGGAATTCTCGATCATGGTCAGGAAGGCCGTCAAGGCCCTGCCCAAAGAATTCAAGGATAAGCTCGAGAACGTCGATATCGTAATAGAGGACGGCGAAAAGGGGAACCTGCTCGGGCTTTATCAGGGGATTCCCAGGAAATACCGGGCCTCCGACTACGGCATGGTCTTACCCGACAAGATAACGCTTTTTCGGCGATCGATCGAAGAGGAATGTTTCCGGCGGGGGCTTGACCTCTATGAAGAAATAAAGCATGTCATCCAGCACGAGATCGCCCACCACTTCGGCATATCCGACAAACGGCTCAGGGACCTTGATATATATTGATCCGGCCATTTGGCATTGTGTGAAATATATGGTATTATTAAATTAATACCTATAGCTTGCTCATCGGCTAAGAAAGGTGCGTTATGAAAAAGATGCTTCAGAGCGATATGCGTGAACGCGAACTCATGGAACGCATGACCACGATATCCGAAGAACTTGAAGATCTTGTCAGGCTGAGTAAGCACGAAAGCGTTAAACGGGAACCCGCCATGGTGGACGATGAGGTCTCGGCGCTTTTCAGGAAGAGTAACCGGTCCGGCATGGCATTATCGAAAGCCCTCTTGTCCATCTACCGTATTATGGTCGTGAAAAACCTCGTCAGGGGCCGTTTTTATGCCTCGACGTATAATACCGGCAAAAAACTGGGATTGAGCGTCGCGGTCAGGTCCCAGCGGGAGTTCGTAAAGGTGGTGCGGCGTTTCGGGTTCGGCTCGGTCAGGATCGTCAGTTTCGACGTCGATAACGTCGTCTTGCGGCTACGGAATACCTTTACGTCCCAGGGGGTAAAACATTCGAAACGGCCCATCTGTTATTTTGAAGCGGGTTTTTTTGCGGGGCTGCTGGAGAACGTCTACCGCCGTAAATTCGATATGAAGGAGACCGCCTGCCGTGCCATGAAGGACCCGTATTGCGAATTCCATGCTATCCAGAGTGCTATCGGCCAAAAGCAGACCGAAGCGATCCACGGGTATCCGCTGGAGGTATATTCGCAGGAAAGCCTGAAACTTTTAACGTCGCTGGCAGCCCACTCTATCGCCGCAATCGAGAACACCATGCTTTTCGAGCGGACGCGTAAACAGGTCGTTACGGATTCGCTGACGCAGATATATAACCATAGGTATTTCCAGACCCAGCTGCAGACCGAATTTATGCGTTCCCTCCGGCATGACCAGACATTGACGGTCTTTATGATGGACATCGATAATTTTAAGAACTTCAACGACCGTTTCGGCCATCCGAAAGGCGATGAGATCTTAAAGATGGTCGCCTCGGCGATCACTGACAATATCCGGCAGATCGATATCGCCGCGCGCTACGGGGGCGACGAATTTGCCGTTATACTTCCCCAGACCGATGAAAAGGCGGCGTACATCATCGCCCAACGTCTTCAGAAAAAGATCGCCGATAGAAAGATAATGCTGGATAAGCGGAAGGTCACTATGACCATCTCGCTCGGCGGAGTTACGGTCAGGCCCGGCGCGCTCAAAAAGGCAAAGCCGTCCGATATTATCGACCTGGCCGACAAGGCTCTCCTGACGGCAAAACGCAAGGGCAAGAACAACGCGATATTGGTGACAAGGTCATAATGAATAAAAAAGAGATCACGAACGAACTCGAGTCCTTCATTAAAATCGAAGAGAGGGCTATGGTGTTGTATGCCCGGCATCAGGACCAGCCGTCGTTTTTAGCTTCCTTTAAAGAGGCTGACCAGCACAGGATCAAGGCCATACTGGCCACGATGCTGGACGATTCCCGGCGGCATAAAGAGACGTTCAAAAGCCTGCTTAAACGCGCCCAGGAGGATGCACCGCAAATACATGACGACGGATTGTAGCAAATATTTTGAAGAGATCGTCCTTCTTGAACGCGCGATGGTTTACCGCATCCATCGCCTGATGGGCGGCGTCCAGGATAATGACCTCATCAATGCCGTGAAGATCATCGTTGCCGACGAAGAAACGCATTACGGTTATGCCAGGCTGGTGCTCGAATCGGTCCTGTCAGCCGACCTCGCCGAACGGCGCCGTTTCGAGCGGCAGTATGTTTTCGGCGATATCCGTATGGTGCCGAGCCAGGGCGGCGGGGAGATCCGGGGGCGCTGCGTCGATGTCTCGGCGCGGGGCATCGGATTCGAATCGGATGTCCGCGTGGTACCCGGCGACAAATTTCATGTCTCGTTAACGTCATATAACGGCAAGATATCCCGCCAAGTCCAGGGCCAGGTCGTTTGGATAAAGGAAGTGCGCCTGGAACTTTTTACCGGGAATACCCTCCATTTTTACATGGGCGGTATCTCACATCCATAATCGTTTATTAGAGCCTTCGTTCACCGGCGAGAATAGCCGGCTCTTTCAGGATGCCCGCCAGCCAGGTACTATCATATTGACATTCATTTCTCATTAGTCTATCATGACTCTATATTATACGGGAAAGGGCATCGGCATGAACATCATAACGGTCGCAGGAGCCGGCCTTAATCAGACACCGCTGGCCTGGGACGACAATAAGGCGCATATTCTCGCGGCTATCCTCGAGGCGCGCCGTAGCGGGGCAGGGATCCTTTGCCTGCCGGAACTCTCGATAAGCGGATACGGCTGTGAAGATACCTTCCAATCGCGGGGCGTGCTCGCCATGTCGGCCCGCGTCCTTAAGGAGATAATCCCCGCCACGAAAGGTATCGCGGTGTGCTTAGGATTACCCCTGGCCTATGAGAACGATATTTTTAACGCCGTGTGTTTCGCGGTGAACGGGACCATAGCCGGTTTTGTCGCCAAAAAGTATCTTGCCGGCGACGGCCTTCATTATGAGCCGCGGTGGTTTAAGCCTTGGCCGCGCGGCGCGAGGGCGGCGGTTGCGCTTGGCGGGAAGACTTATCCGGTCGGCGACCTTATTTTCGATCTTTCGGGTATCAGGGTAGGATTTGAAATCTGCGAAGAAGCGTGGGTTCCCCAGCGTCCCGGGGCGGAGCTTGCCAGACAGGGGGTTGATATCATCCTCAACCCGAGCGCCAGCCACTTTGCCTTCGGTAAGCATGAGGTGCGCAAGCGTTTTGTGCTTGACGGATCGCGCGCCTTCGGCGCGGCATATGTATATTCGAACCTCGTCGGATGCGAGGCAGGACGTATCATTTACGACGGCGGGGTCCTGATCGCCGCCGGCGGCAATCTCCTGGCCCACGGCAAACGGTTCACCTATAACGATGTCATCGTTTCGTCGGGTAACGTCGATATCGATACCATACGGATGAGCCGCTCCCGCACGGCAGGTTTTACGCCCAGGACGGGCGAAAAATCGGACCGGTTGATCTCCCGGCCGTTTAAATTTCCCGGGACAGTAACGGCGGCAGGTCCTGCCGATACGGCCGAACCGTGGGAAAACAGGGCGGATGTGAAGAAGGAAGAATTTTCACGGAGTGTTTCCCTGGGGCTTTTCGATTATCTGCGTAAAAGCAGGGCGCAGGGATTTGTCGTTTCTTTGAGCGGGGGCGTCGATTCGAGCACGGTTTCGTGCCTTGTGGCGCTTATGGTCAGGTTCGGGGTCGAAGAGCTCGGTCTGAAGGGGTTTATCAGAAAGCTGGCTTATATCCGGCCCTTAAAAAAGGCTCAGACAGAAAAGGATATCGTCAGGGAGATATTAACCTGCGTTTATCAGGCGACTAAAAATTCGAGCTCCGCTACCCGCAGGGCAGCCTATCAGGTCGCGTACAGTATCGGCGCCCGGTTCTATGAATTCGATGTTGAGCCGCTGGTCAACGATTATGTAAAGATAGTTTCGGGGAATATCGGACGGCCGTTGAGCTGGGCAACCGACGATATCCCTCTTCAGAACATACAGGCGAGGGCGCGGGCGCCCGGCGTATGGCTTCTTGCCAATGAACGGCACGCGCTTCTTCTGGCGACCAGTAACAGGAGCGAGACAGCCGTCGGTTACGCGACGATGGACGGCGATACCTGCGGGGGCCTGGGCCCGATAGCGGGGGTCGACAAGGCCTTTTTACGGCAATGGCTTATATGGCTTGAAAAGGAAGGGCCTCTCGGCGCTTTTTCTATTCCGGCGCTTTCCCGTGTCAATGAACAGAAGCCTACAGCGGAACTCCGGCCGCTTAACCGCCGGCAGACCGACGAAAAAGACCTGATGCCGTACGATGTCCTGGATATCGTGGAACGGTATGCGATACGCGATAAAAAGACGCCGCTCGAGATATTCCTTCTTACGCGAAAAACGTTCACAAGGGCCTATGGGGATAAAGACCTTGCGCTCTGGATCGAACGGTTTTTCAAGCTATGGTGCCGCAACCAGTGGAAGCGCGAGCGGTATGCGCCCTCCTTCCATCTCGACGACGAGAACCTTGACCCCAAGACGTGGTGCCGGTTCCCGATACTGTCGGGGAATTATGAGCGGGAGCTCGGGGAGTTGCGGGGGTATGTGAAGAAGAGGGAGCGGTAAATTTTTTCGGAGAGGTGCGGGAGCGGTTTAACCGGTACGCCTGGAGAGCGTATGTACCCGAAAGGGTACCAAGGGTTCGAATCCCTTCCTCTCCGCCATCTTTCGGCAGGCTCAGGATGGCGGTCCGAGCCTGTCGAGGAAGCGGGTGCCTGGGTTCGAATAGGGTGCACCCGCGTCCGCATTGTTTCCATTATCAGGGATCGGAAGCTATTGGCAAGCCCATCCGGAAGCTGAACGTTCCCGAAAAATGCCTGATCATGCTGATTTCCAGAAATGATAAATTTGTCATTCCGGCCGGGTCTACGGTGATACAGGGGGGAGATGTGTTGTTGGTATTGGCTAATAGGGAAGATTTCTCCGTACTTCATCAGACGATAGGGCATATTAAAAAAGAGGAAGGTGACGAATAGTTTGTGGCTTAGAATGGCAGGAGGATTCTTATTGTTTGAACATTTTATGTTATAAACTATGATGGATTTTAACATGCAAAAAGTGGGCATTGTGATTGCTTCTAATGATCCTGAAACCTGCTGGGTCGCGACACGTTATGCCGCCTTTCATCTTAGGGAACAAAAAGATGTTAAAATTTATTTTGTGGATGCAGGATTAAAATATCGGGATATGTGTGAAGAAAAATACGATGTGGTGAAAATCGTAAAATCGTTTATTCAGTCAGGCGGGCAGGTCTATGTGTGCGATGATCGGGAACGTCTGAAAGCGTATTTGATGGAACACTATTTTCTTTATCTGAATAAAAAAGATATCGTCGATATTAGCGATGATGACAGATTCCAAAGCATGATGACAAAAGATGCTTATGTGAGAGTGTTTAGAAAAGTGCTTTGATATCTATGAGTAAAATATTTATTCTGCCGCAGAAAATATGTTTGACAAAATCATAACGAGATAAAATTATGATAATAACCAGGAGGTCGTGGCCTAAAATCTTGCTCTCTTTGTAGGAGCGTTGCATACATGTGGGGCAGCGTTTTCTTCGAGATTACTAATCATAAACAGGAGGGCAATGAGATGATAGAATTTAAAAATAAAGTTTTGATAATAGGATATGGATCAGTTGCCAGGTGTTTATTGCCCATTCTCTTCAAGCATGTTTCCCTGCCACACAAAAATGTCACCATAATAGATTTTATAGACAAGAGAAACGAGCTTCTGCCTTGGATTAAACGTGGTGTAAAATTTGTCCAGGAAAAAATCAACCCGATCAACATCGCTCAGATTCTCTCGGAGCATGTATCTCCGGGGGGCCTCATAATCGACGTATCATGGAATATCGATTGTGTGGAGATGCTTAACTGGTGCCATGAAAACAAGGTTCTCTATATCAACACATCGGTAGAGGACTGGGATCCTTATGCTAACATCCATAAGAAAGCTCCGTTCCAGAAATCCTTATATTTCCGTCAAATGGAAATACAGAGGGCAGTGTCTCGCTGGAAAGATCCTATGACCACAGCTGTTATTGACCATGGCGCTAACCCGGGGCTTATATCTCATTTTACAAAGCAAGGATTAGTTGATATAGCTCAGAAATCATTAGAGGACAAAAATATTCTGCCGAACAAAAAACATAGTATCAAGAAATGCTTAGGAGAAAACATATTCTCTCATTTGGCTAAAGAATTAAATGTCAGGGTCATTCATATAAGTGAACATGATACGCAGATTACGAACAAGCCTAAGAGGTATAATGAGTTTGTGGGAACTTGGAGTATTGAGGGGTTACGTGAGGAAGGGATTGCGCCCGCAGAGATGGGGTGGGGTACCCATGAAACGGATATCCCGTTATTTTCTACATTCCCGCCATCAGGCGGCAAAAACCAGATATTCCTTTCCCAGATGGGGATGAATACATGGGTTCGGTCGTGGGTGCCTAATGAGGAAATTATCGGGATGGTGATACGTCATGCGGAGGCGATCAGCATCTCCGACCATCTAACGGTGAAAGAGAAAGGAAAAGTTATCTATTGCCCTACAGTGCATTATGCTTATATGCCGTGCAATGAGACAATAACATCTCTGCATGAACTGAGATGCAGGAACTATGATCTTCAGAAGCAATTAAGAATTATGAATGATGAAATTACGGACGGTGATGATATCTTAGGCGCTTTGATCATGGGACACCAGTATAATTCTTGGTGGACGGGGAGCGTATTGAGTATCCAAGAGTCACGCAAGCTTGTCCCGCACCAAAATGCGACAACAATCCAGGTTGCTATTGGCGCGGTTTCAGCTGTTATGTGGATGATAGAAAATCCCATAAAGGGAGTATGCATGCCGGATGATCTCCCTTATGATTATATCCTCAATATTGCCCGGCCGTATTTAGGGCGGTTTGTATCTACATCTTCCGACTGGACACCACTCAAAAATTATCAGATTTTCTTTAAAGAAAACCCTAATTTGTGTCTTGATAGAAAAAATGTATGGTCTTTCAAAAATTTCTTATTTTGTGATTAGTGCTGAAAGTGCATTATGATTTCAAAATAGGCATTTCACTGGATTTTAGGCGATTTCGTGATAAAATACCCGTATCGTAAGGTAGGGTATCGTTGATCGGCTCGCCTAGGGATATTAAAGCCCCCATGCTACGTTTCCAGAGAGAGTTTCACAAGTAGGCTTATTCCAAGGGGTTGCGTAGTTCGCCTGGCGTCCACTTCGAGCCGCCTAAACCGACTGTTTATGTCCGTTTACATCGTTACCATAGGGCTCATGCTGCCGTTCATCCCGTTGGGTAAATATTTCGGGTTCGTTCAGCCGCCGCCGCTCTTTTTCTTTGTCTTATTCGCGATCGTCGCTGTTTATTTGTGCATGGTCCAATATGTAAAAAGCCGGTTCATTAAAAGATACGGCTACGAATAAATAACAGGAGCAGACAATGCCCAAAAAGATACTGGTCCTTTCGGGGAGCCCTAAAAAGAACGGAAATACCGCGACCCTGATCGGGTGGGTCAGCGAAGGCGCCCGCGCACAAGGCGCCGAGGTCGAAATTGTCAATACCGCTTTTCTTAAGTATAAAACTGCCGGTTGCACGTCCTGCAGGGTCTGCCAGGGCATACAAGAATATGAATGCGCCGTTAAGGACGAGGCGCAACCCGTGCTGAAGAAGATGGCGAACGTCGATGCGGTAGTGTTTGCCACACCGCTTTATTTTTTCGGCGCCAGCGCGCAGATCAAACTTATTTTTGACCGGATGTTCTCGTTATATAAATGGGACAACGAGACAGATGCCTTTACCACCCCGCTCAAGGGGAAGACGCTCGCCGTCGTCGCGAGCGCCTATGAGGATGTGGGGCTGGATGCCCTCGAGAAACCATTCGCCTTGACGGCAAATTATACGGGTATGAAATTCATGTCGCTCCTTGTCCCCAATGCCGGCGTGTCGGGTAACGTCAAGAACCTGAAAGGGGTCAGGGAAAAGGCGATTAGGTTCGGAAAAAAGATAGCCTGAGGCACAACGTGCATAAGGGAACAAGAATTTTTTGGTATGGCGTATGTTTGTTATTCCTTGCCGTCCACTATCCGGCCGTATGCGAAGATACATCCTCCCGCGGCCTCTTTGTCACGGTTATCCAGGACCCGCCCGTACTGTCAAGCCGCACAGCGATCGAAAGTCTCGTTACGTATGCCCGATCCGCCCGGATCGATACCCTTTTTGTGCAGATCTACCGGGCCAACCGGGCGTACTTCCCGTCAAGAATCGCGGATCCGGGCCCGTATGAGCAATGCCGTGTCGCGGTCGGGGAAGACCCTTTCCGGCTCCTTATCGACGAGGCCCATAAGAACGGGATCCGGGTTCATGCCTGGCTTAATATGTTAAGCCTTTCGGAAAATAAAGATGCCAGGATCCTCAAAAAATACGGGACAGGTATCCTGACAAGGAACCTTAAGACGAAACGGACGATCGAGGATTATAAAATTGACAACCAGTATTTTCTCGAACCCGGCGATCCGCGGGTCCGGAGGGAACTCGCTATCGTGGTCGGGGAGGTCCTTCGCGCGTATCCTGCGCTGGACGGCATCCAGTTCGATTATATCAGGTATCCGGATAAAGCGCCTCACTACGGCTATACCGGGCGGAACATCGAACGTTTCAAAAAAGCGACCGGCCGGCAGGTCGTCAAAGAAAAGAGCCGGGGCTGGAAGGACTGGAAACGCGCGCAGGTAACGGAGTTCCTGGAACAATTGGTCATGACGGCGCGCAGTATCCGGCCCGATATCCAGGTGTCGACGACAGGCTGCGCCCCGTATATCCGCGCGTATCAGGAGGCCTTTCAGGATTGGCCTTCATGGCTTAACCGCCGTCTTATCGATTTTGTAACGCTTATGAGTTATGCGAAAGACCCGTCGACGTTCGGAGAATATATCGAGGAAGCCCGCAAACGGGCCCTGGATTTTAAAAGGGTAAATGTCGCGGTCGGGGCGTATGTCCTTGTTAACGCGCCCGAGGCCTTTAAAAAAGAAGTCGAACTTTGCGAAAAAGCGCATCCCGGAACCTGCGTTATTTTTCACTACGGCAGTCTGCTTCAAAATCCTCTCCTGGGCGATTTTTTGGTTAAGACGAATATAGTCAACATTTAGCAGAATCAGCCGATTGCCTCTTTTTTAAGAACCTGTATGCTGAGATACAAAAAGGAGGCGTTATGAAGACAGAAAAACTGTTGACAGTCTTTTTGGCGGTCATCATGGTCTGTGCCGCCGCGTATGGCCAGAAGCCGCTGACATTCGATTTCGAAAAAAATACCGACGGGTGGGACATTCCTGACTGGGCCATGGACCAGAAGGATTGTGTCGGCAGGGTTGTTACGGCGACGCAGGATGTTTCGAATACGGGTAAGGGAGCGCTTAAGATCGAAACGGATTATCCCGGCAACCAATGGGCCTCGGTGATCGTCGAGTATGAAAAAGACCTGGACCTCAGGGGGTATAAGGCCATTTCAGCCGATGTATATATCCCCAAAGAATGCAAAACCGAACTTATGCAGGCGCGTATCGTAGTAACCGCCGGGAGCGACTATTTCTGGATAGAAGCGAAAACGCCGGTCAGACTTGTGCCCGGAAAATGGGCTACGGTTACTGCCCCCTTGAATGTAAGCGAAAATGGCGAACTGAACTATTGGCGCTGTAAAGATCTGTCGACCTGTATCCTGGCCCATCTTGACCAGGTTAAAAAAGTTGCCATACGTATCGAATATAACGCCAGCCCCAAGAACGCCGGTGCGCCGTATAAAGGGCCGGTCTATGTGGATAATATAAAAATAGAATAGGGCCTTCGGTGTTAATTTTATAGAATTTACCGAAAAGCTGTGAGAGAATAGTCCTTAAAGGAGGATTTTCATGAAGGTCATTGCGTTTAACGGGAGCAGCCGTAAGGACGGCAACACGGCTATGTTACTACGAGGCGTGTTCGAGGAACTGGAAAAAGAAGGGATCCGGACAGAACTGGTCCAGCTGGCCGGCCAGAAGATATCCGGGTGTATTGCCTGCCGCCGGTGTTCTCAGGCAAAAGACAAACGCTGCGCGATTGACGATGACCGGGTCAATGAATATATCGCTAAGATGGCCGAGGCCGACGGTATTATCCTGGGTTCTCCTACCTATTTCGCTGATTGCACCGCGAACATGAAGGCATTCATCGAGCGCGCCGGCATGACCGGCAGGGCCAACGGCGATATGTTCAAACGAAAGGCCGGCGCCGCCGTTGTCAGTGTTCGACGAGGCGGGGCGATCAACGCCTTTGATTCGTTAAACCACTTTTTTACGATAGGACAGATGATCGTCGTCGGTTCTTCTTACTGGAATATCGGCATCGGCCGCGAGATCGGCGATGTGATGCGTGATGAAGAAGGCTTGTCGACGATGCGCATGCTGGGCGCCAACATGGCATGGCTCCTTAAAAAAATAAACCCATAGCTTGGCTTAGTTCGGGGTTTATTTTTTAAGGGATTGCTCTATCCTCACCTCCTTGTTGTTTTTTTATGTGTTATCCCTTTTCCCTTCTTTGTTTCGCATACCATAGCTACCGGTTCATAGGTCAGCCCAAATAACCCAAAGACCGGTTCGAAACATATATTACACATGGTCATTTTCTTCATGATAAACACCTCCTTTAACTCATACAATCGCAACAACCGCTGGACGATTCTTCTTCAGCCTCGTCTTTTTCGGTTTCGTGCCGGTGAAGAGTCCCTTCCAGCTTTCCGCCGTACTCTTTGTAGTCCTTTAAGCCGCCTTTATAATCAAGAACATCGATATAACCAAGCCCCATGAGTATTTCGGCAGCCCTGGTGCTTGCCGGGCAATCGAAACTTGCACAGTAGACTATAACCGTTTCATGCTTGTCCGGCAGCATGGTGGCAGCCGATTTTTCTATCTCGCCGAGCGGCATACTGACGGCCCCGGCTATATGCTCCTGATTATAAAGCTCTCGGGGAAGAACATCCACGAGCGTGAAGGACTTTCCTGTTTCAGTAAAATACTCCAAAGCCTTACGTGTGATTTCCATGATCTTCATCTGAACCGCCTCCCTTCGTTCTCATACTTTAGATGCCGGGAGGATGAAAAAGTTTCAGAATATTATTGCGGTGAGCCGCGTGCGGCAAGAAATGATTCGATCTTTCTTTTCAGTTCGGGAGGCAGGTCATGGCATTGAAGCGCCTTGGTAACGGACAGGGCCGCGGCGTAAGAATGAAGGAAGGACTTACAGGAAGGGCAATCGTCGATATGTCCTTCGAACGCCTGCCGGCGCGTCTTATCCATGGTTTCCGTGATAAGGTCATCGGCGAATCCGGTCCATCGGCCGCACTGTTCTTCCGTGCGCATTTCAACGATAGGCAGGTCATTGTTATACCGCGCCATTTCTTTACCGATCAATGTGTGAGCCCGGCTTAAGCGCGTTTTAAACGAATTTTCCTTTAACCCCATAACACGGGAGGCGTCTTTTATCGACATGCCTTCGATCCGAGTTAATAAAAGGGGGATCCGGTATTTGATCGGCATGGTTTCCAGCGCCGAATCGATACGAGCCTTTAGTTCGGAATCAAGGAGTGCTTTGTCCGGGAGGGCTGCCCAATTCACGAAAAAACCGGATGAATCACCGAACGGCTCCTGAACGGTTGCCTGCCGTTTTCGTTTTCGTAAATACATAAGGGCCTCGCGGTACGCGATTGTGTATATCCAGGTCGAAATACGGGCATGGCCCCGGAACCGTTTCAGGTTCTTCATGATCTTGACGAAGGTGTTCTGGGCGATATCCTTCGCGTCGTCGGGATTTTTCGATATGCTTAATGCAAGGCGGTAGACTTTGTTGTGGTAGTCGTGAAATATATTTTCGATTGCCGCGATTTTTTGCATAGTTAAAGGATAACGCTTTCTTTTGGGAGTTGCAAGACAAAAAAGCGCAAAGTGGAAAAAAGTCAATATAAAGCAGAAGCCGGTAATGTACAGAAGTGAAACATGTTGATAGAATAGCAAACAATCATTATAATATTAATAAAGGGAAGGGAGTAACATCATGATGAGCCGGATACTGATCGTCGATGATGATGCGGAATTGAGGAGTGAATTCAGGGATTGTTTCGAAGAATACGGCATAGCCGAAGCGGCCAGCGGCGAAGAGGCTCTGCGGCTGCTCAAAAGGCCCAACGAGATCGATTTGGTGATTCTGGACGTGCGGATGCCTGGGATGAACGGCATGGAAGTTTTGTCACGGATACGGAGCGTTGCTACGGATATCCGGATCGTGATATTTACGGGGCACGGCTCCAAAGACGTGGCCGTTGAGGCCTTGCGCGGCCAGGCTGACGATTATATCGAAAAACCGCTCGATATCGATGAGGCCAAAGAGCTTATTGAAAAGTTCCTGGGCACTAAACGAGGTGAACCGGATACAAGCGCGCTTGATATCCGGGATAAGATCGAGCGGGTGAAAGATTTTTTGGCAAGAAATTCTTTGAGAAAGGTAACGCTCAAGGACGCCTGCGGGAATGTCTGCTTAAGCCCGAAATATTTAAGCCGTATCTTTAAAGAGCATACCGGCGTCGGGTTCAACGAATATAAATTGAAATTAAAGATGGAAGAGGCAAAAAAGATCCTGACGCACACAGGTTATACCGTAAATCAGATCGCGGATAAACTGGGGTATGAGAACCCTGAATCGTTCATCCGGCAATTCAAGAGATCGGCCGGTAAGACCCCGACGGAATACCGTAATAAAATGCGTAAGAAAAAACGACGGTAACCCCCGGAGGGCTTCTATGTTAATACGGTCCAA
>JAQURW010000206.1 GCA_028715425.1 Candidatus Omnitrophota bacterium | reverse complement strand
ATCTTATGCGCCAGCTCGACCACCCGGAAGAACTGGCAAACGCCATACCGTTCGTTCTTAAGCCTATCACTAAAATCGATAAGGCAGAGCTCGAGCGGCTCCATAAGACACTCCTTTCATTCATACAGTCGGCGTAATACAATATAAAAACTCCCCCACACTCCCCCTCTTTAATAAAGAGTGGGACACAACGTTAAGGTTCTCTTAAAACTCAACACCTTCTTTAATAAAGGGGGAATACAACTTCAAGGTTCTTTTAAAACTCAACCCCCTCTTTGCTAAAGAGGGATGGAATTTGCGTAGCAAATTCCTACGGGGGAGTTCTTCTTGACTACTAATATAACATATGATATACTAAAGGGTGTCATTTGCTATATAACATATGTTACATTAAATAGACAATAATTCCATGAAAAATGTCATACTAACCGATAAAGAAAAACTCGAGCTCCTGATGAAGGAAGGCGGCCTGACGCAGACGGACATCGCCAAGGCACTCGAGGTTTCTTTCAATACGGTCTACCGTTGGCTCAATAAGGGGATACGCCCGCATCCGTCCCAATCGCGGCATCTGGACGGTCTTTTCAATGAACATATCGACCGTGCCATGATCGTGGTAAAACTGGCCAAAGGGCTTAAAAACCCCGCCGGGATATTAAAAAAGGACGCCTCTATCCGTGAACGATTCATGGTCGAGATGACCTATAACTCGAACGCCATCGAAGGGTCGCGCATGACCGTCATGGAGACGAAACACGCCATAGACGGGGATCCGGTCAGGGGAAAACAATTTTTCGAGGTCCTCGAGGCCGTCAACCATAAAAATGCGCTTTTGTACCTGATCGAGGCCGTTAAACCAGGGTTCAAAATAACCGAAGAATACATCCTGAAACTTCATAGCCTCGTCATGTACGATTTTAGCAACAAACTCCCCGGCCGTTACCGGACAGGACGCGTGAACGTCACCGATACCGAAGTAAAATTCCCGTCGGCAGACATGGTCCCGAGCAAGATGAAGGCCTTTGTCAGGAACGCGCATGCCCCGGCCAAAAACCTCATCAAAAAGATCGCGAACGACCATTATGATTTCGAGGCCATACACCCGTTCTTCGACGGGAACGGCAGGGTAGGCAGGCTTATCATGTCCACCCAACTCCTGTCATCAGGCTTTCCGCCCGCTATTATCCGCGTCGAGGATCAGTATGATTATTATCAGGCGCTCGCGAAAGGAGACATGGGAAATTTCAAGCTTTTAAGCCAGATGCTCTCGGAGGCTATTATGAAAGGATGCGAGATATTGTATTCGCCGAAGAAAAACCCCGACGAGAGACATCTTGTTAAGAGTCAAAATAGTTTGCAAAAAATGTTTGAGTTTTAGCCGCGTTATGTTAAGATAGTATTGTTGATAATGCCATCATAAATATTTTTTAGGTTGTGCGGCTACACCAAAAAGAGGAAAAAATATGGAAGAACGAAGAAAATTTTTAAGGTTCGGCGTGATCATGAATGCGTTCTATGGCATGCACGGAAGTTTTTACCCGAAAAAACCCTGTTTTCTTAAGGACATAAGCCGCGAAGGCATCAGGATGACGACCGACACTCCGCTTAAAAAAGGCCAGCTCTTCGAATTCGATATCGAGATCCCCGGCGAAGACACGAAGATCATCGCCGTAGGAGAATCGCTCTGGTGGCGACGGCTGGAACATGAAACATTCGACAACGGTTTGACCGTAAAGAAGATCGCGCGGCACAACCGGACACGGATATTGGATTATGCCTCGAATGAATGGATAACGGGCATGCGGGACCAATACGTCACCGCCCAGAAGACAGCTTAGACAGGCGTTCCTTAAAAAGATTATTTCCGGGAAATTGCGCTTCGGCCTTCAGATATATATCCCTAGCCTTATCAAGCATTCCCAGACGTTCATAAATATCGCCTAAACGCGACCATGCAGCCGGTTCATCGGGATATTTAGCGATATAACCGCTCAAGAGATTGAGCGCGTCTTCGGCATCATTTTTCTTCCAGTACGCGAAACTGACATTATCATACGGCAGGTAGTATCCGCCATTGATCGCGATAGCTTTCTTAAAACACGGGATTGCGCTATCGAAATCGCCTTTTTTGTTAAAATAGGTCCCGTAATTATTCCATACTTTATACGCATCGGGAGAGTATTTCAGTGTATTTTCAAATATCGCCTTGTCATCATGCCACACAGGGTTCCTGGCTATAGTCAATGAGGCATACCAGGTCAAAAGCACGCTTAACCCGCCTATAAACCCTATTCTAAGGGCTAATCCGGCCTTTTTAAAGCCCCTCACGGCTGCCAGGCCGGCAATCCAAAAAAGGCCTATAGAAGGGAAATAAAGCCAATGTTCGGCCATCGTAGCGTTGATCGGGAAAAAATTAGCGGTAGGGAAGAGGCCTATCAGGAACCACAGGACACAAAAGAGCCCTATTGACCTCTTACGGTATAGTCCATACAGTACCGCTGCAATAAGCCCTATCATGATGGCTGCGATCACAAAGTCAGCCGGATCGAAAGCCTTGGGGATCGTAAGCGAGCGTTCCATATGGAGGTTAAGAGGAGCCGCCAATAGGCCCACATAAAGCGCCAGGGCCTTGAACGATGTGATGAGCCTGAAAAAAAGCGGGGAACGCTCTATTTCGGTTATGGTATTGACTTCTTTTGAAAAATCCAGGACCGTCAACCTGAGGAAAACATATACAAGAAGCAAGGCCGCATACGGCGCTAAGACTTTAAGATCGATCCTCACCAGGGGCTGAACTGCCTTGGTTTTCGGCAAGGCCGGCTCTTTACGCGCCAAAAAGTATGCGCCTAATATCAGAGGAAAGATCACGGCGGCTTCTTTGGATATCATGCCTCCTAAAAAGGCGCCGAGAGAAGCAACAAGATACGGGGTATAATGCCGGTCAAGATATTTTAGAAAAAAATAAAATGACGCGCACAAAAAAATACTCATCAGGATATCTGCGCGGCCTGCCACATAGGTGACCGCTTCCGTATTGACCGGATGCACCGCAAAGAAAATGGCCGCTAAAAATGCGGCCGGCCGGCTTTTAAGGAGCATCATCCCCAGGCCAAAAACCAGCAGGGAATAGGCCGCATGCAAAAGAAGGTTCGAAAGATGATATCCCAAAGGATCCTTGCCCCATAAAAAATAATCGAGCGCAAAGGAAAGTTCCTGCAAAGGCCGATAAAAATTATTGGATTCACCGGGAGAACTTGAACCAAGATGGCTGGTAAAAATCACGCGAATATTTGAGAAGCTTTTAATGAGGTTGTTTTGCTCAATAAGCCAGGTATCGTCCCAGACAAAACCGTTACCGAGCGTATTGGCATATGATACAATAACCGCAGCAACAATAATAATGCAGCACAAAAGGGATTTCTGCATAAAATCGAATATATCATAAAATACCTTAAAAGAAAAGAACTAACGGGCATATGCCCATAATAACAACCTGTGGATAACCGATTTTAGTTTACCGATAAAATAGGGGTTTTATTTGTTAGGAATACATCTTTATACAGGTTTATATAGGTTTACACATGGCACGATTCAGAACTTTCCCCTTACACCTCTTGCGTCCTATAATATATCTTATGTTAACTACATACATGGTATACGGGCCCCGGAGCCATACTTCCCACCGTCGTTAAACAGCTAAAAATCAACCGCTATATCTGTGAAAATAATTTTTGGGCGAGGTAACTTTTTATATTAGCACACGCATCATGGTTCGTCAATAATTATTTTAAAATATTTTGTTCGCGTCATCCTGAGCGAAGCCTTTGGACTCAGATTGACATAGTCCTTATTACGCAGCCTCTCGGATCAACCGGGCCAGTTTTGCATTCTGTTCCTGGATTTTAAAGTCTTCAGGGCATATTTTCGGCAGGATAAATACGAGGCTTCGCACATTATCGCGTTGTATCTTTTCTATGTTGAGATCTTTCAAGTTTATAACGCCGTCTTTTGTCATAAGGCTCGATATTTCGGTAGCGCGGCCCATAAGCCTGTCCAAACCTTCATAATAATCAAGGATGCCCGAAAGCGTAATAGCCACGATCTCAGGCAGCGGATATTTTATATAGGAATAATTCACATCGGGTTCGTGTATGTATGATGTAAAAACATTGGGCTTTGCGCCTATAGTGTAATACTGCGGCGAACGGGACCATGGCGCAAAGATAGCAACTGCGGCCCTGTCGCCGCCGGCATTCCTGAGTTCACCGGGCCCTATCCCCCGCTCGCGT
>JAQURW010000205.1 GCA_028715425.1 Candidatus Omnitrophota bacterium | reverse complement strand
CTTTGGCCTGGCATGGTTTGTCTTGTTTCTTATTCCGACGCTGATCAACCCCAACCCTGCGTTGCCGTCCCATTTTATGGAGGACAGGCTGTATGCGGCTTTCGCAGGGATCGTTATCATGTTTATGGAGATCGGGGCGGTCAGGAACATGCGTTTCGGGCCGGATACTGCATTCGCCCTGTCGGCGCTATTGATCCTTGTGTTTTCATTCAGGACATTTCAATACAGCGGGGCCTATGAGGATAGAAAGGCCTTTTGGGAAAATGCCGCCCGCACATCGCCGCATTCGTATGTTGCGCATTATAACCTGGGTACAATTTACCTTGATGAACGCCAGTTGAATCCCGCAGAGGCCGAATTCGTCGACGCCGTCATGCTTGAGCCTGATAAGGCGCTGACATATAATGCCCTGGGGCTGGTGTTCCGTCAGGAGAGGTCTTTCGGCAGGGCCGAACGGGCGTTCAAAAAAGCGTCCGCGCTCTCTCCCGGATCAGGCAAGAATGGGGATTGACAAGACCGTGCACAGGTTTTACAATAGTACCATGCTGCGGTCATTTTTTAAAAAACAATTTTCTCGAAGACGGTTCCTCCGGATGGGTATTGTCGGCGGAGCGGCCTTTCTTCTGTCACAAAACTTTTTATTGAAGAAGGCCTTTGCCGAAGCCCCCAAAACCGGCGGCCGTCCTAAAAAAAACATAAAAGGCGCTTATGACCTCGTTGTGGCAAACGGCCAGGACCCATACCAGAATACCGTCAAGGCAATCGACGCCATGGGCGGTATGGAAAAATTTGTCGCCAGAGGTTCTACCGTTGTCGTAAAACCGAATATGGCCTGGGACAGGTCTTCGGAATACGGCGCCAATACCGATCCGAGGGTCGTGGCAGCCATTGTCGGGATGTGCTATAAGGCCGGGGCCAAACGCGTGAACGTTTTTGACAATCCCTGTAACGACGCGAAACGGGTGTATGTGAACACCGGCATCGCCAAGGCCGCCAAAGACGCGGGCGCTTATGTCTATTTTGTCGATGAATGGAATACCGTCAAGGCGACATTTTCCTATAAAAGCCCGATGGAGGGATGGCCTGTTTACCGGGATGCGGTCGTGTGCGACACCTTTATTAACGTGCCGGTCCTTAAACATCATAGCCTGACAGGCCTTACCCTCTCCATGAAAAACCTCATGGGTATCTGCGCCGGGAACCGCGGGCTTATGCACGTCGGTATCCATGAAAAGCTGGTCGATATTACCGATTATATTTCGCCGGAACTTACCGTGATCGATGCCACCAGGATCCTGACGCGGAACGGCCCCGTCGGCGGTAACCTGGACGACGTCGTTCAGGTCAACAAGGTCATCGTTGCGACCGATCCTACGCTTGCGGATACCTATGCCGCAGTACTGGCTAATAAAAGCCCTCTGGATATACCGTATATCGCGCATGCTATCAGGCGCGGTTTTGGGAGCGCCGACCTTAAAGGCGCAAAAATGCATACCATAGCTCTTTAACGACAATGAAAAAACTGATCGTTTCCAGGCGTAGTTCACAGATTTTTTTTCTTTCATTATTTATCTATATACTCTGGTCGACCGCCTATCCTTTACAGGGTATTATCCGGCCCAATATTATCTTTAAGATGGACCCGCTCGTCACCCTTTTTACCGCCTTGAGCGAGCGAGTGATCATTCCCGGTATCGCGTTGTCGATCGCTATGCTGGCGGCGGCATTGATCGCGGGCAGGATATTTTGCGGATGGGTATGCCCGCTCGGGTCTCTTATAGACGGTGCCGGCGCCCTGCGCGGAAAGATCCGCGCCTTGCCCGATGGCGCGAATGCGGCCTTCCGGAAGGTCAAATATATCATCCTGGGCATTATCGCAGCCGGCGCTTGTGTCGGGATACAACTTGCCTGGATACTAGATCCCGTCGGCCTTGCGGCGCGGTTCGTTTCGCTCAACCTTATACCGGCGGCGACTATGCTGACGAGCGGTTTTTTTATTTTTGTCATAAAGACCTTCCGTCTTTACGGGCCGTTTTATGATTTTTACCGCAGCCTTGAATCGACGGTTTTGGGGGTCAAAGTATATTATTTTTCGCATGCCGCCGCTATTTTTCTTTTTTTTATAGTCGTGGTGCTGTCGTCCCTTTTCGTCGCGCGTTTATGGTGCCGGTTTGTCTGTCCGCTCGGCGGCCTTTATGCCCTTTCGGCCCGGCGGCCGTTCCTGAAACGAACGCTCGGTGAATGCACTTCCTGCGGTATCTGCAAAAGCCGGTGCAGGATGGGCGCTATCAGGGATGACATGAGCTATGTGCCGGGGGAGTGTATCCTGTGCATGGATTGTATCTACGATTGCCCGGAAAGGGTGACACGTTTTGCATGGGGCGGCCCGGGGCCTAAACCTTCTACCGGCCGGGACCGGATGTCCCGGCGCCAATTTTTATTCCTTCTCGGGTCGGCGCTGGTCATGAGCGGATTTAAACGCGGAGAGCCCGGCCGGGTCCGTAACGTTATCCGGCCGCCGGGCGCATTAGCCGAAAACGATTTTGTCGATCGGTGTGTCCGGTGCGGCAATTGCATGAAGGTCTGCCCGACCAATGTGATCCAGCCCGTGCTTTTACAGGCAGGATTACGAGGGGTATGGACGCCGGCGCTTATTCCCGAGATCGGCTATTGTGAATATAACTGCACCTTGTGCGGGGATATCTGCCCCACCGGCGCGATCCGGCGCCTGCCGGTCCCCGTAAAGCAGGCGACTAAGATCGGCGTAGCCCGGGTGGATAAAGGCCGCTGTATCCCGTGGTCGTCCGATAACAATTGTATCGTGTGCGAAGAGCAATGCCCGGTGCCGGATAAGGCGATAAAATTATTTGAAGAATCTGCCGGAGGCCGGCGCAAGTTCAAGCCGTATGTAGACGACGGCCTTTGCATCGGCTGCGGGACCTGTCAAAATAAATGCCCGGTAAGGCCGGTACGCGCGATACGGGTAAAGCCGCTCTGAATAAAAAAAATCACCAAAAAATAATTTCTGTTGTATAATAGGCTATATTATGCTAAAAAGAATATAATCGGATTCTTTGCAGACTTCAAATAACGATAGAACCTGTGTTTTCAGTCTGGAAAGGGGGTGGGTTTTATAGTACGAAGGAGGTAGTGGGTGCACATGTGCCGGAGGAGAGAACTATTTGTAAGTCAATTTAACCAAAGAGAAAAAAAATGAAAAAGATATTATGTGTACTGGTATGCTTTTTGATCGTTTATTGCGCCGGATGCGGAAAGAAAACCGAGACAAAAAATCCCGAACAGCCGGTGACCGAAGAGATTATCGATTTTAATAAGGAACAGCCTGAAGAAGGAACCCCGGGGGCAGCCCAGACAGCGGGAACGGTCGCACAGGAGACCGCCCAGCAGGAACTTATGGCGTCTTATGAGAGTTTGACGCCGACACAGGAGCAGGAGGCCTTAAAACAAGCGGGCTTTTATCAGGGTAAGGTAGACGGTGCCATCGGCCCTATGACGAAAAAAGCTATTGAGGATTTTCAGCTGCAAAACAACCTGACCGTGACCGGCAAAGTCGATATGGCGACGTGGGAAAAGTTGCGCTCATACGGAGCGCCCGCGGCGCAAGGGGCTTCGGTTGTCCCTTCGGAAGCGATGATGTCAGGCAAGCCGTCTTCCTATGAGACGCCTACGGTAAAAGAAATTCAGGAAGCCTTAAAAAATGCCAAGATATACCAGGGGAACGTTGACGGCGTTCTCGGTCCGATGACCAAGAAGTCTATTGAAGATTTCCAGGTGCAGAACGGCCTGGTTGCTGACGGAAAGGTCGGACCGAAGACATGGGCAAAACTGCGGCCGTATCTTGTTGCGACGGAAGCTCCTCAAACGGCACCGGCAGCGCCGGAAGCTCAGACAGGGGCAAATCAATAAAACGTTGTTAAACGAAAGATTGATCAAGTAGCAAGTAGCATATAGCTCGTAGATAGTTTGAAAAGAACATTTCTTAACTACAAGCTACCCGCTACAAGCTAACAAAGGGGGTGCAGGGATGTTGTTAAGATTATTGTTGAGCTTAATGCTTGTCATCGGTCTTACCGGATGCGCGACGCACAAAAAAGGCGCGGTCAAGGAGACCAAGGAAACTCTGAAGGTCCGTGTTAGTGAGCTTGAGACAGAGCTTCAAAAAAAGGATGAGCGCATAACCGGCCTGGAAGACCAGCTCCAGAAGTCGACGGAAACCCAAGGGTTCGAGCAGCACAGGAACTATTCATCGGGAACCCTTTCGAATAAAGATAT
>JAQURW010000204.1 GCA_028715425.1 Candidatus Omnitrophota bacterium | reverse complement strand
ACCGGCCGTGACCCGCAGCACGCCTGTGTCTGCGTGACCAAGGGTATTATGACGTTGCTTCAGGAATACGAATTAAAGGGCGTGCATGCCCATGAGCTTGCGCATGTGCAAAACCGCGATACGCTTATCATGACGGTTACTGCCGCTATCGCCGGCGCGATCATGATGCTTGCCGATATGGCGCGATGGGGCGCGATGTTCGGCGGGTCAAGGGACGATCGCCGCGATTCCGGCAATGTCATAGCGCTCATAGTATTGTCGATCCTGGCGCCGCTTGCGGCAATCATCATACAGCTGGCCATATCGCGTTCGCGTGAATACGGGGCCGATGCCCGCGGCGCGTTCATTGCGCACAGCAAGCTCGGCCTTATTTCGGCGCTGCAGAAGCTCGAGACGGCAGGCCCCCGTTATCAGCTGAATGCCAATCCTCAAACCGCGCATCTTTTTATTGTCAACCCGTTCCGCGGCTCTTTTATTGCGAACCTTTTCTCGACGCATCCTCCTATCAAAGACAGGGTCGAGAAACTCAAGGCGCTTACCATTTAACATGGACAACGAACTTATAGACAAACACTTCGGCTGGTCACAGATCAAGCCTGAATACGCCCAGTACAGGAAATCCCGGGCCGTCATTCTGCAATGCCCGTACGACCTGACCGCCTCATACCAGAAAGGGACCAGGAAAGGCCCCGAGGCTATCCTGGAGGCGTCGGGGCATCTGGAGATGTTCGACGACGAAATGAAGGCCGAGACGTATAAGATCGGGATCTATACGCAGACGCCGCTCAAGGTCGAATCGATGAAGCCCGAGGCGATGATAGAGACCGTAAAGAATGCCGTGACCGAGGTCTATCAGGCCGAAAAATTTCCCGTACTGCTCGGCGGGGAACATTCGGTCAGTATCGGCGCTGTCCGCGCGGCGGGCGGGATCTATAAGGATATGTCGGTCCTGCATTGCGATGCCCACCATGACCTGCGCGATGAATACGACGGCACCAAATACAGCCACGCCTGTGTCGCGCGGCGTTTCCTTGAACAATGCCCTGTCGTCCAGGTCGGGACACGGTCCCTTTCGAGGGAAGAACAGGATTTTATCAATTCCAACCCGCCGGGACTTAAGATATTCGACGTCTATGACATACTCGACATGGCCCTCTGGAAAGAGAACGTCTTGCGCGCCTTGAGCGAAGATGTCTATATAAGCCTTGACATCGATGTGTTCGATCCGTCCATCATGCCGTCGACCGGGACGCCTGAACCGGGCGGTATCGGGTGGTATGAGCTCCTTGATTGTCTCAGGATGATCGCCAGGACCAAACGGATCGTCGGCTTCGATGTCGTCGAACTGATGCCGATACCGGGGGTTGTCTCGTCTGACTTCATCGCCGCTAAACTGGTATACCGGCTTTTAAGTTATATCTTTTTCAGCAAAGACGCGAAACGCGGATAACCGGAGAGGTCGTTATGATACTGGTCTCGCGAAAAAGGGTATTGGTCCCCAAAAAAATGTTTTTTACCAAAGGGGTCGGGACCCATAAGGCGGAACTCCGCAGTTTCGAACTCTCCCTCCGCGATGCAGGGATAGAAAAATGCAACCTCGTCCGTGTCTCGAGTATCCTGCCGCCCGAATGCAGGGTCATCTCGCGAAACGAGGGATTGAAAGAGCTTGTCCCCGGCATGCTTACGTTCGTGGTCATGTCGCGGTGTTCGTCGAACGAGCCGCACCGCCTTATCGCCGCTTCGATCGGGTGCGCGGTCCCGGCTGACCCCAATGCCTACGGATACTTGAGCGAGCACCACGCCTACGGCGAGAATGAAAAGGTTTCCGGCGACATCGCCGAAGACCTTGCCGTAAGCATGTTGGCGTCCACCTTCGGCGTCGAGATAGACGAAAAAGAGGACTGGGACGAGAAAAACCAGGAATTCCGCATCAGCGACAAGATCATACGCACCTCCAACGTTACGCAGTCATCGGTCGTCGCTCCCGACGGGCGGTATTCGACCGTCACGGCGGCTGCCGTGTTTATTTTCTGATCCGCGCTCTTATGCATACAAAAAGATTCTATCGGGACTGGATAAAGGACGAGTTGGCCTCTTGGACCGTCCGGGAAGGCGAGTCCGATCTTCTCATCATCGGCGACGGCGATCTCGGTAAGGCGGCATCGGCGAGCTTACGCCGTTATCGCAGGGATATCGAGGCGTATATCGACAGAAATCCTTTGTTCGAATCCTCGCTCAAACCGCTTAATATCCGGGAAGCCGAATATAAAAAACTGCCGGCCATTATACGGGCTATGACCGACGCATCCTTAACGGCAGGCGTCGGGCCCATGGCAGGCGTTGCCGGGGCGGTCAGCGAATTCGTAGGCGGGGACCTCGTACCGTTAAGCGCGACCGTTATTATCGAGAACGGCGGGGATATATTCATCAAATCGGCGGTCGACCGGCGGCTGGGTATTTACGCGGGGGATTCGCCGTTAAGCGGCAGGGTAGGGCTTCTTATAAAGGCCGGCGATACGCCGTGCGGGGTCTCCACGTCGAGCGGGACGGTCGGCCATTCGCTTAGTTTCGGCGCGGCGGACGCGGTGACCGTCGTGGCCCGGTCCGCGACATTGTCCGATGCCGCGGCGACAGCCATCGGCAACAGGGTGCTGCGGGAAGAGGACATCGCGGATGCGCTTAATTTCTCGAAAACTATTGAAGGGGTTCTCGGATGTGTGGTAATATATAAAAATAAGATAGGAAGCATCGGGAATATAGAATTGATTTGATAAGGGGTTCAATCCCATGGTACAAAAACGCATCGTTTTACGGTTTCCCGCAGGGCTGGGCGACCAGCCGGTTGTCTATAAACTGGTCAAGGATTATGACCTTACCTTTAATATCCTCCGCGCGCGTATAACACCAAAAGAACAAGGGGAAATGGTCATGGAGCTCAAGGGCACCAAGGAACACTATGCCGCCGGCATCCAATATCTCCGGAACCTGGGAGTTACGGTCGAGCCTTTAAGCCAGGACGTAGCCCGCGACGATGAGCGCTGCACGCACTGCGGTGCGTGCGTGACCATTTGCCCGACGGGTTCCCTCTGGATGGATGCCAGGACGAGAAAAGTGGTTTTTGACCCGGAAAAATGTATCGCCTGCGAGTTGTGCGTGAGAAGCTGCCCTCCCCGCGCCATGAAGATAACCATCGCATAATATAAGGGACTGCCCATGGACCCGCTGATCGAACCGCTCCATACCAGAGAGACCGCCTTTTCGGTTTATCGGGCTTTTCGCGATGCCCCGCACAGTTTTATCCTCGACAGCGCTATGGATCCCCGAAAGTTCGGCAGGTTCTCAGTGGCCGGGTTCGAGCCTTTTTTAACGATGACCGCATGGGGCGATATCGTCGATGTCGATTGCCAGGGCTGGAAAAAAAGATTCAGGGCTAATCCGTTCCTTCTCTTAAACGATTTTATGAAACGGTATTATCGCCCTTTTCGGCTGCCGGAGTTCCCGTTCTGGGGCGGCGCAGTCGGGTGGTTTTCATATGACCTTAAGGATTTTGTCGAGTGCCTGCCTAACAAAAGCGTCAATGACCTGCCGGTGCCTTGTTTATCGGTCGGTTTTTATGACCGCGTTTTTGTTTTCGATCACCTTAAAGAAAAGGCGTATATCGTATCTTCGGGGCTGCCGGATACGGGACGGCGCGGCCGTTGCCGGGCCCGGGCGCGGCTGGCGGCGGCAAAAGATATCCTTTCGCTCGGCCTTGACCGGGGTGCGGACCGGCGCGGGCCGGTTGTGGCGGGCACCATTGGATCGAATTTCTCGCGGCAGCGGTATGTCAAGGCCGTCGAAAAGGCCCGCGCCTATATCAGGAACGGCGATATCTATCAGGCCAATCTTTCACAACGTTTAAGCGTTATGATAACCGGCCATCCGTGCGACCTGTATGGCGCCCTCAGACGGATAAGCCCGGCGCCGTTCGGGGCATACCTGAATTTTAACGGTATTCAGGTGGGAAGCATCTCCCCGGAACGGTTCCTTAAGATCGAGCGAAGAACGGTCCAGACCAGGCCGATCAAAGGTACGCGGCCCCGCGGGAGCACTGAGCTGTCCGATACAGAGAAGAGAAACGAACTCATTGCCAGCGCCAAGGACAGGGCCTAGAACCTCATGATCGTCGACCTCGAGCGTAACGACCTCGGCAGGATATGCGATTACGGCACTGTCCGGGTGCGCGACTTCATGCTCTGTGCAAAGTTTCCGACGGTTTTTCACCTTACATCGACGGTCGAAGGGACTCTCCGTAAAGAC
>JAQURW010000203.1 GCA_028715425.1 Candidatus Omnitrophota bacterium | reverse complement strand
AAAGGCAGACTGGCACCACAGACAGTCGATATGAAGAAAGAGAATATTTTTTTTAGGGTGATAAAAAAGAGTTTTAAAAAGCCACAATAAAAGGAGATAAGACAATGAAGATCACAAACACCAGTAAAAAGACAAAAGGATTTAAGGGGTTGGCATTAGTTGTTGCCATGATGTTCCTGATCAATACGGTTGCGACGGATTATGCACTGGGGTTACAGGTCCCGCTCAAGACGCCGCAGGAGTATTTTAAAGGGCTCGGCACGGTTACGCTTGAAAAGACATTTTTGGCCGAACTGGCCAGGTTCATCGAGAACGACCAGGCCGATGAATTTGCGAAAGATTTCGGCAAGGTCGATGACCTGGGCAAACTTTTCCTTAAGGAAGTATTTATCCGGAAAAATCTTAAGGACCTTATAACAAAATTCGGGCTTGATTTTGAATTCCGTAAAAACGGTCAGTCTATACCGATGCAGACCCTCGGGGACATGACGGTAAACAGGACTCCCGCAGAGGTCATAGGCATCGTAAACGGAGCTCTTGACGAAATAAGGGTCAAGTTAGGCAACGGGGCTATCTTCTTAAGATATTATACGATGACCGCGAATCCGGCTGACCCGGCCGACAGTGTAAAAATAGACGGCTGGTCAAAAACCGAAGGCACGTTCGGCCGTGATTTGTGGTATAGCCAGTCCTTTTACGACCATCTTCTGGCCGAAAAAGGAAAGGTACAGACGGTCACATCTCCTGAACAGGCAGAGCATCCGGGCCTTAAACCGGTTGCTCCTGAAACGCTTTCCACACCTATTATAAGGGCGGGTGCAGGTCTCAGTGAATGGAAAACATCCATAATGAAGCTTCTCCTCGTGGTGTGTGCGGTTCCGTTTTTTATGGGCGCTGGCTGGGGGGATATCGCTGTAAGCGGATATACACTGCCGAGCATACTTCTGTTGGGGATAGCAGCCGCAGTACTATACCTTATTGTTGACAATATTCGGTCGCAAAAAACAACGCCAACGGCCTTAAAACCCAGGGCTTTGCGGGTTGAGTTTGCGGAGCCGCGTATGCATTTAAATGCGGGGCCCATAGATTATAATCCGCCGAAGCTTGATGAGCAGCTTCTCGTCGGGGCGCCGGTAACCGCGACACAGGCGCCGGCAGTTCAACTGCTTACACCGGCAATGGTCCAGAGCCAAAGCCAGCAGGCTGCGGTTGAGGTGACGGTCACCGCGACGAACGGGGCGACGTATCGTATCAAATGGGACAAGCAGGCAAATACGATGGCGTTGGGATTCTCGGAGGGGAATCACAACAGTTCGGATTATGATATTAATCTTACGGCCAGTGTTATCGTGCATAATTCGCACAGGAGCTCGATCGATACCTATTATCCTGATGGCAGGCTTGTGATAGCCGGCCCCACGACTATAGAAAGAAATATAGGCGTGAGCGGCTATAATCAAACTGTAACATGGGTACAGGGCATGCTCACGAGGGCGACCGAGGCAGTTACGAATGGCGGGACGGTCGAGGGCGGGACGCAGACGGATATTGACGCAGTGGTTAGTGTTGTGTCAGGACTGACGCAAACCGTGCCCGTGCTCGACGAGTCGTTTAGCGTGACTACGACCGGCAACGTAGAGAATCCCGCGACGTACATCACAACCTATTCGAAAGAAAACAATACACTATCGGTCGCGGCTGATTTTCAGCATCACATGACGACCTCTACGATCGATCTTGGGACGTACGTTATTACCACAACGGATAATTATGTTCCGGTTACAACGGTATATTATCGTGACGGTAAAACGATAAGCTATGGCCCCAACGGGAGCGAGACTACGTATGACAATGGCGCGGCGTATAATGAGGTTGCCCAGACCGCTGCGGTCAATAACGGCAACTCGATTATGCGGACTACCGACGGCAGTCAGGATAAAACAAATCTCCTGGTGGCCCAGGAGGTCCTGGTGGATCTTCACGTCGAACCGATATCGGTGATCGCTATTGATGCGAACAGGTCTTTGTGGGTTCGCGATGACGGGACCTGGCAGCTTTACGAGTTGAGGGGAGACATTATCAGGCATACGGACGTGGACCTTCATGGGACCATCAATTACTATAATGTACCGCAAGTGCCGGGGACAGGACAAACGGACCAGAGGATCTTATATGATAAGAACGGAACGTATGTTAACGGCGATGTCAGTAACCGCGCCAGTGAATACGGCTTTGACCGGTTTGACCGTTATAGCGCGGAAGTAAATCGGATCAAAGGACTTCTTGAGGCCTGGGTTAATGAGACGAGCGGTTATACCAAACAGGTCTTACAGGATAAGCTGGATCTGTTCAATGCTGATATGCCGCGGGAGAATACGGCCCGGTATTATTACGATTCACAAAATAACCTGGCTGTGCGGGTTTTGGCAACCGGCGAAATCCAGGTTCCGGTAGCTGATCAGTTCTATAACAATGTGTTTGAAAATATTATGCCCGAATCATTGACAGCCAGTGCTAGAGGCATGAAAGCGGCAACCTTGGATGATCAGTGGGCGGGCGGGACTTATTTTACCTGGCATTCGGAAGTATTTACGCCTGACACAGGGCTGAACGGTGTTATGCGGCCGGATGACTCCCAGGTCAGAGATTATCTTATCACTCTTGACAGGATTGTATCCCTGATGATGCGTGTAGATAGTCAGGTGCGGAATACCGGTAACGAGTCTTTAGCGCTTGAGGCCGGCAAGATACGAATGGATGTTTATCAGGGTTTCGGAGATGCAGGCGTGCGGTTATCGCCGATGGTCGTGACTGCGCCGGATAGACAATACGTTATAACCCGGCCTGACGGAGACCAGGAGACATGGCGTGTGCGGCGCGGTGAAGGAGGAGCGTACCTGATCGAACAGGTGCTTGATGTTACTCAAGAAAAGACAACGTTGCCTGACGGAACCTTGGTGGTACGGTATATGCGCGGCGGGGCCGAGATCGCCCGTACCGAAGGAACGTCGGAATCGACAGGTATTAAGAAAGTGTTCTATGACAAGGCCGCTGGAAATTTTAATTTCATTTTTGAATATAATGAGCGCGACTATCTGAGCGTGCGCGCTTATACCGACTCATACTGGGGGCCTGTGCTCGAAATCAAACGTGGCAATGCAGATTTTTATCTGGCTTCGTTCGCCCAGTACGGCAAGGATGAGAGCGGATATCCGGTTACTGCCATCGAAGGCGGGCTTCCGATAACGAAGACCGTTCAGCGGACGCAGCCGGATGAGTACGGGTGGAGCGACGTCGGCATAACGTATTATAACCTTCCGGACCAGCTGTACCGTTGCCCTGTCAAGACGGTTGTCAAGGTTTCGGCAGACAGTACGCGGAGGATCACGGAATATTATGCGCCGGTGGACGATTCCAGTCTTGGCCCAAGGACACAGATCGTCGAAGAGATCGGTTATTTCCCGCCGATCAATGCCGAAGAGATGTCGAACGCAAGCGGCAAGGTCACCGGCGGGGCAGTGTTTATGACCCGGACCTACGCTGCCAAAGAAGGGGCGGATATATGGACCAATCCCGTTGATATAGGCGGGCCGATGGGAGACTTGCTCAAGGCGGACATGGCCAAGAGAACCATGCCGCAAAGCCCGTGGGCGAAAGCATCGCCGTGGGTCGAGCCGATCGCGACGAGCGGGGCTACCGCGAACCTTAATTATTCATGGTCGCCGTTCATGGCCAATTATCAGGCTACCGGGGTGACGATCGACCAGTACAACAATTCGAAGATAACGATGACGTCGCCGGAAAATGCGGTATATCAATTTGAAACGACAACCTTACCCAGCGGCATCATCGTGCCGGTGCGTATTACCGGGGTGATGTACGGTAATGGTACCAGAGATGACTACGCGTTCCGGCCCGATAATTCCCTGGAGAGCATAAAGCATGTCGATGGCGCGGGAACCGTTCTGTCGACGATAACGATGGACGAAAACGGAACTCCGAACACGTTGGTAACGTTGGTGACCTATGGACACGTTGGCGCGACACTTGAGGCGAAGGTAGGCGATGTGGACGTGAACGGATACCTGTATATTACCAAGATGACGACGGCAAGCGGTATTGTCGAGAATTTTGACAAGAACCAGGTCCGATCGATGGTGTTGCCGACCGGCGAAGAGATTGTATTGCGGTATGATAACCGGTACGCGCATATATGGAAGAACGCCGCAGGTAACGTGACGAGGATCTCGACGTATCCTACCGCTGATACGGTGATCGACTATGACGTTGATGGCACGAACA
>JAQURW010000025.1 GCA_028715425.1 Candidatus Omnitrophota bacterium | reverse complement strand
CCTCGCCGGGCCCTTTGACAAATATGTCGATGGGCAGTTTACTGAAAAATTCACCGTAAGGGAACGATTCCGACGCGATCGCCGGGCCGCCGACGATAACGACCGCATCCTGGTTCAGGCATTTCTTTCTCGTATTGATCAATATTTCCATATCGTTTTTCAGCGTCACTTCCATATAGCTGAAACCGATCATGTCGAACTTTTCGCGGCCGACGAGGGCGTACAACTCGTCCGGGCTGCCGAGATTGGGGTTATAGACGCGGCAGTCCGTTCCTTCCATGTTCCGGATGAGATAATGCGCTATCCGTTCGACCCCTTTATGGGGAGATACCTCTTTAAGGCCGCCGCCATAAGGCGCAACAAGAAGGGCCTTGGCGAAATCCCGTAAGACCTTGATGCCGTATGCGGCGAAGACTTCGGCAACATTCGTAGTGCCGTGCCCGGAAAAATATTCCTTGAACGCCGCTTTCACGGCTTCCCCGTCGGGGTTTCGCAGGGAAAAAAGCATTTCTACATCTTTCTCTTTCCGGTCGGGCATGGCGTCGCGAAATGCCTGGCAAAACCGGGCAGGTATGTCCAGGGCAACAGACCCGCGCCGGAAACAATAGTGCCCGGTAAAGAAATTTTTACAAAAAACTATATTCGCGTTCTGTCCGCTTAATACATCGGCGGCATGTTCGATCTCTTCCGGGCCGACCGGAAGATAGTGCCTGACAATATAGTCCGCCAGGAACTCCCGGTTCCGTACCCTATATTCAGGACGGTAGGCCTGCGGCACCCCTTGAGCCAGATGTTTGCCGGCCTGTCCCGGCAGATCAGTAACCTCAAACAGCGCGTTCAGCTGCGTCGAGGCATACGGCCGTAAGGCCTTCGCTATCGGAAAAAGTTCGAGCTCGATCGCTCCCCGCTTTTCGCTTTTCCATCGCTCGACATCCGCAACAGTCTCCGCAAAAATACCGGGCACGCTTACCACATCGCCGGACAGAACGGCGACGTCCCCGCCGAGCGCATCCCGGGCGTCCTGTTCCGCTAAAAAATTCTTTACGGGTACGGCCGCGCCCTGCGGCGGATATATGCCGCTCGGGAGAACGATGTCGTTAATGTTCAGCTTTCCGTCGATCCCGCCGCATGCGCCGTAAACGAAGAACCAT
Source organism: Candidatus Omnitrophota bacterium (assembly GCA_028715425.1). Classification (GTDB taxonomy): domain Bacteria; phylum Omnitrophota; class Gorgyraeia; order JABMRN01; family JABMRN01; genus JAQURW01. The sequence continues at coordinate 15,141 of JAQURW010000025.1, read as the reverse complement.
TTAAGCGGCGGCCCGCGGCCGGCGATCTTTGCGGCAAGCCATTCGGTAAATACCCCTGCCTGTGTCCCGTAAAGCGTTGAAAGGTCGAAAATACCGATACGGCTCCCGCTCTTTAACGTCAGGACAGATCCCCTGAAGAGTTCGTGACTGATATTTTTTTCCGCGGAAACAGCATCCTCTCCTATTCTGGCCTTTAACGTCCCGGCAAACTTTTCGCTGTCAAAGGTCAGGACCACTCCCGTAAGGCCGGCAAGCTGGTCCCCCAGAAGGGTATCATAGAGGTCCTCGCCTTTGGTCCCGAGATCCCGGACAACAATGCTGTCTCTTTTGATACCGCCGTACTCAAGCATGGCCCGGTAATGTTCTAAACGCGTTGAACCGAAAATATTCCTTACGACCGCGTACGTTATCGTATCGCCGGCGGTAATCTTGAAGACCCTGGCCCGTCCTGATTCCCGCCCTATCTCTTCGACAACCGCTCCTGCGCTTTCAAGGCCTTTCAGGTATTCCATGCTTTTACCGGTCGGCCCGACATGCAGCTCACAGGAGGCCTTGCCGGCCAGACAATCTTCGAAGAGGCAGGCAGGGATCCTGTTTTTTACGTACTCATGAACATCAAAAGTAAGCGCGGACAGCGGCCCGGAGGGCGCTATCGTATCTTCCTCATCCGAAGAGTCCGCGGTCTGGTAAAACGAGATGCCCTTATTAAGCGCCTGCCGTATCAGCCCGGTCCTTTCCCGCGCGTCCCAGAATTCGGCTGTAAAATGGTTAGCCCGTTTCTCCATTATTCCGGATAAGGCCACTCTATCCATAAAGCCCTTCTCAGCGGCCGGGATATCGTTTAGGGAGATAAGGTGATTTTGCGAAAGAAGATACCATTGGAACATTCTCGCAACAGTATGGTTGACATAGAGGTCAAGGGAACGGGTAGTGCGCTTATCCGGAGGGAAATATTTGAGAACAAGGTCCTTTATGGCGCCGTACCGGTACCGGTCATCGGATGAGAGGATCCCGCTTTTGAGCACCTGCATTACGGCTTCTATATCTTCATGAATTATAGAGGCTAACAATTCGCGGTTATTTCCCGCGATATGGGGCATGACGAGGTATTTTCCGCAGGAGAGGAGAAGGCAGTTTGCGTTGCCGTTCCGGCTGAGTAAGGCTATTTCCTCGGCTGTTTCCGCGACCCGTATCAACCTGTTACGCCAGTAGTACGCAAGGGAGAAGTCCTGCACGGTAGCGGGATTAAGAGCCCCCGGTATCGGGGCTAACCCGTAACAGGTATTATCGATACCGAATAATACTATAAGAAGGACGGCGACGGCCTTGAATATAAACAGTCTTATTTTCTTTTTATGCATTATGACCTTCCCCGTAGAGGTGCCCGGCATTGCATACCTTACACAATGTAGCACATTCCGTGAAGGCTTTGGTTACGGTTAGGTAATATTAATGTAACAGGATTGTAACATGGAAGATAGACGGAAGATTGCCGACTGTTTATTATTTCAAGAATGAGAAAAATGCCGGATACCGTGCCGCGAGGATCAAAAGCACAACCGCGGCGGCCGCGATCATGAATGCCAGGGCGCATGTCATGCGTATAAAGAAGCCCGCGACCCTGAACGCGATCGAGGCTATGTATAATATGCCCGCAAGTTTGATCGAGAAGAACGCCTTGCCGATGCCGGGGATGAACTTACCGAGCCAGCCGAGGCCGAAGGCCATCGCGACACATGACGCTATAAGGGCGGCTTCACCGATGGCGAATTTTTTAAGATCGAAATTTGGCATGTTTTATTTATGCTGCCTCGCCGTGATTTATTTCTGCAAAGCCCTACCACATTTTTACGTGCAGCAGGGCGAAGCAGAATGGCGGACGCGGTTGCACCCTATTCGAACCCAGGCACCCGCTTCCTCGACAGGCTCGGACCGCCATCCTGAGCCTGCCGAAGGATGGCGGAGGAGGTAGGATTCGAACCCACGGAGCCCTTGCGGGCTCAACGGTTTTCAAGACCGCCGCATTCAACCGCTCTGCCACTCCTCCTAGAAATTTTACCTAGTAAAATTTCAGTTCCGAAATCAATGCGTGAAGATATCGAGCAACCTCAACGGTTGCGAGAAATCTGAACCATGATTTGATTTCGGAACAAACATATCGCATTGTTTGAAACCGATGCTCGGAACCATGCTTAGCTTTTTGGACAATTCACCACTCCTCACTGCCTCTCATCGCCGCATTTCGGAGCTTTTTTTAACACCGCCCAATTATATCACACTATCCCACTCCCGTCCTGAAAATTTTGCGGCCCCTTTAAAACGTAAGAATAACGCTTGCGGAAAAATAATCCTCGTCGTCACGCGCCGTTTCCGGAAAGGCATCGCCGGTAAAAAAATGGCCGTACTGAACGGTGCAGCTCAGGTCCGAGACTATCTGCCAGGCTACCTCGAAGTCCATCTCGTGGCCGATGTACCCCTCCGACTCCGTCGCCTCGGTATCGGTAATGCCCCCGCCTGCCCTGTCTTTGAAGTACCAGTACCACGACGTCGTGACCGTTACGTTCCTGAAGGGCCGCCACTGTTCGAGCGGGGCACAGGACAATAAGCCTTTCAGAAAATGCAGGTTCGACAGCCGCGGCGCAAGCGCGTATCCTGTGTCGATATAGCCGAAATAAAGAAAGTTCCTGTCGGTCCCCGACGTATTACCGTCCACGGTATCGGTGACGCTTATCCTGTCCTTATCGCCGCTACCGAACGCGTACCGGCATGAAAGGCGCGGATGGCTGTAGACGTCCGCATCATAGGCGAGCTCGAATATACCGGCCAGGGCGTCGATGTCTGCCTTTTCAGCGCTCGGGAAAACACGGCTTGTCCCGGTCTCCCGAATCACTTCCGCGAGATAATGCAGGTTCGGTATGATATCGCCGTGGCCGCCCAACCCCAGGTACTGGGAATTGTAATCGTACTCTGCCTGGCCGTCCTGGGTGTTCCGTCCGCTTTTGTCTTTTTGTATCACGAAGAAGGAATAAAAATTATGGTCCGGGATCCCGCGGTACGCGCCCTCGCAGGCATAAAAAAACCTCCTGCTTCCGTCTGAAGATTCCGGCACGCTCAGGTCGATATTATGCTGGCGCGGCAGCGTGCGCGCGGCCAGCCCCTTGAGCCGCCAGTCGCCCAGCGTCAAAAAGGCCTGCATCCCGTCGTTCACATCGCTGTAGGCAAGCCCGCGGCCGATGCTCAAATAATGCCTGCCTGCCTGGATCCACAGCGGATTAAGGTCGATAACGGCATAGGCGTATTCCACGATGGGGCTCTCCTGTTTATTCTTCCATTCTTTATCGGTCGCGTACGTCTGGCTGAAAAGCTCTTTCATCCTGACATAGACATAATGGACGTTCTTATAAGAAGCGTTCGCCGGCGGCCTCAAAACAGCCTTCATCCAGAACCGCATATCGAGGGAATTTACGAAATCGATCTGGTCGGCAAGCGATGAATCGTTATCGTCATCGCAATAATCGTCATAGCGGTATTCGGCCCATCCTCCGTAATCGATGTAGAATGTCCTCTGGGTCTTTAGTATCCGCGTTTCTGTTTCGGAAAGCGACTGCCGCTTTTCCTCTTCTACACGCCTCGACTTTTCGGAGGCGAACGAAGCCGACGCGAGTAGTGTTAACACGGCAAGCGCTATGTCCGCGCCGCGCACTATCGTGTGGAAACTCCTGCTTTTCATCGGGCATCTTTCGTTTGGGCGGCCTTCGGCGGCCGCGTAGCGGCACAATAATCGGCTGCTCCGGTAAAAAGTAACACAAGCTCTGTTCCGGAAATAATATCATGCTCATCGCCGGGATAGAGGAGTCCCTCGTAGATAAGTTCGCTCATGGCATACCGCTGATTAAGGCCGAAGAGCGTTAAGACCACGCCGCCCTTGATATGAAGGGCCGCCGCAAACATATATGCGGCCACGCCCTTGCGGAGCGGGGTGTCTGGTTCCAGATCCTTAAGGATATTTTTCGGGAATATTTTTTTATCTTTGAAATACAAAAGCTGGGACCGTGCATCCCCTGCCCGGCAATCGGCTTCGGTAAGGATAGCGAGGACCTTGCACGCATCGGCGATATAGATAACCCTTTTTGAAAGGAGCTCCCTGAAATACGAGACATCGATCTCAGGAGTTTCACCGGCCGGCTCCTTTTTGGGGGCTGCCACCTGCTCTGTATGACGGAGGTTCGCCCTTTTTTCTTCCTCGATCCTTCTTTCCTGCACCGAAAATTCGGCGAAAGAAATCTGAGGAAAACCGGCGATAAGAAATAGCGCAAGCCATTTCAATCTCTTCATCATCTAAATATTAACTGATATATCGAAAAAAGCAAGGCATATAAATTGTTTTATTGTTAAAAGAACAAAATGTAACCAATGCGAGCGGTTATTTGTCTTATTTTGTGCTATACTATAGTTAGTAGAATTGAAAGTTTCGATAAAGGCAAACTCTTCGTAAGGAGAGGACGCAAAGCCAAGGATCCACCGATGGAAAAAGGTGGACAGCCTGGTTACCGAAAAACTTAGATGATTGCGACCTATTTCGTACGAAGAAATAGGTCTTTTTTTTGGAGGTAGATCAACATGAAGACGTTGACAGTGATAGGTATAACGATACTCGCGATTACCGTGGCCGTAAGCCCTGTATGCAGCGCTAAATCCGATAAAGGCCACGATAATAATAAGGGCCAAAGCCAGGGACAAGACCATGGGATCGGCCATGACAGGGCAGAAAACAGGAACAATTCACATGCCGCGCAGGTACGGGGAAATACCCATGAAGCGGCGCGAAATCTTTATTCACAAATGAATGTCCGGCAGGCTAACGTCAGGAAACAAGTGCCCGGACAGACCCTCCATAAAAACGCGGACCGAAGACGCCCGGAAACGGACAGGAACAATGCCGCCATACTCAGAGAAGTAAAAAAGGTTCTTGCAAAACAGGATCATTCGCGTTGGGCCTACAACCCCAACGATACCAGAGGTCAGGGTAACATGGCACACGTTGCCATGCTCTCACCGTATGGGCATGATAAAGACTCCGACAGGAAAGATTTATACGGGAATCGTGGGCGGGTCATACGATCGGAACCGGTCCCTGATCCGACTCCGGCTCCGGAACCTACTCCGGTACCGGAACCCACGCCTGTCCCGGAGCCGACGCCCGTACCCGTGCCGATCCCTGACCCGACACCGCCGCCGCCCGAGCCGGTTCCTGAGCCTCCGTTCTAATAACAACGTTCCTCTTTAAGAACCGTTAAAAGAGTATCCTTATGTTCGCCGAAAGGTCCAGGTAGGTTGTTTCCGATTTGAATTCCTTCGGGTAGCCGGTATTCTGCATAAAGGTGACGTATTGCGGCACATAATGCATGGTGAACGACAACATGCTGTTCCTGGTCAGGCGTACATCGGCTGAAGGGTCAATATAACAATAGCCTTTTATTTTATATGCCCGCGTCTGCATATCATACATGCTGAGATGATGAAAGGCGCTGCCGGAGCGATAACCGCATCCGAACCCCACGTTCACGGCATCTGTTATCCCGTAGGAGACACGGATGCCGAAAATATTATAATTTTGCGCCTTGACGTCGGCCGCATAGGTAGAGACGTCCCCCACGAAGAACGTCGAATATTCGGTGCCGGCCGTGAAATAGTCGACGGGATATAAGAATATATTGTACGGGTCTATCAGATTGAGCGGGCCGTTATCGCTGTTCTTACGGAGGGCCACGATGTCCCGCAGATACCTGAGTTCCAGGAGGCACTGGTTTTTCATCAAGAGCCGTTTTGTCACCGACGAAAAATCATCCCGCGGGGTATCCTTGCCCGCATCATATAAATAGGTCAATTGCGCGGCAGGCCGGATACCGAAAAAATCAAGCGACCGGGACGCATTGACCCTGAGCGAGTCGTTGGTATTCTTGGTCGAGCTATCCAGGCTTTGGTGCGCGAAAGACAGATCAGAGGACATGCCGAGCTCGAGATTCCTGACGGGCCTGGCGCGTAATGCCACCGGGACACTGAAATTATTATCCAGCGTGTAGGTGCCGGACGTCTTGAGAGAAGTATTACCGGACATATAGTAGACGATATAATCATATTCGTACTCAAAAGGAAAGGTGTACGCAAGGCCTGCCTCGACTTCCACCTTATCGGTCAGCCCGTACCGGAAAAGCGCCTTCGGCGTATTGACGGGTTTTAATTTATGGTAAAAATTGTAATAGATATTATACGCGTAATACGGGTTGTTCCTCTTAAGTTCCCCGCTCCGGTATTCCCATGACGATTCGACGTAAAACTGGCGGCTGTCCATGAGAGGGCGCGTAATGACCGAAAGGCTCGAGGCATCACCGGCCGTATAGTCAGGCGACAGGTACTTCATCCCCAGCGCAAGATCCTCGTAATGGCTGGCGATATACGCGTAATAATTCGGCACATCCTTAGGGTATACGTGCCAGCTCCATTTGGATTCCTCCCGCCTTTTCAGGACATCCAGGTAAAACTCAGCCGGGCCCTGTCGCGCCTTGACATTAACGCGATAATCCTGTTGATAGTCCAGGGTATATTTCTGCTCGGAATTTATGGCCCCGGACGGGCTATAGGTGGTGCGGTGGTAGGTAGCCGAAGGGGATTCGTTGAAACCCAGCGTGACATCCACCGACGGCAGGACCGGGCATCGTATGGAATTATCAAAAGAATAAAAGTACGGGGTCGAATAAAATTTATCATACGTAGCCCCGCCGTGTTTCCCGTCCTCCTTCAACAGGAAATAGTTAAAACCGCTGTCATAAAGGAACGTCTTTTGTTTTAAAAGCGGCGTGAATATCTCATCCGGGCTCGCAGCCCGGGCAGCCTGACACCACAGGCCCGAAATTATAACATAAGAAAAAACCGGAATAAATTTTTTTATCATTCTACAACCCCACAAACTCACGCCACAACCAGGCGTAGATATCCCCGCCGGCGATAAGCCCCCTTTTTAAAAATGTCGCGAGAGAGATGCCGTTCGAAAAAATCGCCAGGAGCGCAAACAGCACGACCATATTGGCAAGATAGATAAAGGCAAGAGAAAACAGGTACCCGCTCTTGACGATGTCCGGCTGTCGGGTCTTTAAGACCTCCAAGGTCATCATGATATGCATACCGACGGCAAACCCGACAAGCCCGATATACCATATAAATATATGCCAGGCGACCAGTTTTGATCTTATGAGGGGGATCACAAGCGCCAATATGAGCGCATATAAAGGAAGGATATACGGGCTCAATTCGATAATAACGTTCGTCTTGGTCGTCGCGACGCTTCCGCCCCGTTCAGTCGCCTTGAACGAGCGCACCTTGCCGCCGAAGAGTACGGCCGTGACCGCGTGGCTCAGTTCATGGCCGAAGGTGTAGAGGAACATAGGTTTTTTGATAAAAAAATGAACGATACAGTAAAGGCAAAAACCGCCGAACAAAAAATAGGTGTTGACGGTAAACGCGTTAGACCGCATTATTTCATGAAAAAAGGTGCGGGAAAATCCGGCGACGAGCGGCAGGGCGAGGATCGCGAGAAATAGTTTAATCAGCCGCTTCATAATTAAGTCCCATTTAGAAAACTCCCCCTGCCCCCCTCTTTAATAAAGAGGGGGAGGGTGGGGAAGTTGTTCAACCGATAACTGTCCGGCCATCCATATAAGGCTGAAGAGCCTTTGGTATGGCTACCGTTCCGTCGGCTCTCTGATGGATCTCAAGTATCGCGATCACCAGCCGCGCAAGCGCCACCCCGGAGCCGTTCAAGGTATGGATATACTCGGGTTTTTTCATGGCCTTGCCTTTATACCTGATATTGGCGCGGCGCGCCTGAAAATCAACAAAGTTCGAGCAGCTGGAAACCTCGAGCCACTTATCGGTCCCGGGCGCCCACAGCTCGATATCGTAGCATTTCGCGGCCGCAAAACTCATATCGCCGGTAGACAATAGAAGTATACGGTACGGAAGCTCCAAAAGCTGAAGGACTTCCTCTGCGTCCTTCAAGAGCTTTTCATGCTCATCCCACGATGTCCCGGGTTTGACAAATTTCACCAGTTCTACTTTATCAAACTGATGAACACGGGTAAGCCCCTTGGTATCTTTGCCATATGAACCGGCTTCGCGCCTGAAGCAGGCGGTATATGCCGTATAATAGACCGGCAACGCTTCTTCATCGATCACTTCATCAGAAAAAATGTTCGTAACCGGCACCTCGGCCGTAGGGATCAGGAAAAGCTCATCGTCCTTCAGCCGGTACATATCGTCCTCAAGGAGCGGCAGTTGTCCTGTGCCGGTCATGGCCCGCCGATTGACTAAATACGGAGGAAATATCTCTGTATACCCGTGTTTTTTGGTGTGCAGATCAAGCATAAAATTGATAAGCGCCCGCTCGAGCCTGGCACCAGGACCCTTATAAAGGGCAAACCCGCTTCCGCTTATTTTTGCCGCCCTGCCGAAATCAAGGATATCCAGATCGCGGCCTAATTCCATCTGGGATTTCGGCGTAAAGCCATATTTAGGGATATCTCCCCAGCTTTTAACTACCTTATTCCCTTCAGGTCCTGTACTCACGGGAACCGATTCGTCTGGTATATTTGGGATAGAATATAAAAAATAGCTGTGTTTTTTATTAATTTCCTCCACTTTTGGCTCAATTTCGGCTATTTTTTGGGATAATATCTTTTGCTGGTCAATTAGCTCTTTCGGATTCTGTCTTGCCTTCATCACTGCGGCTATTTTTTCGGAAGCCTGGTTCTTTTCGTTTTTGAGCCGTTCGACCTCGGTCAAAAGCTGCCGCCGCTCCTGGTCCAAAGCCAGGAAATCCTGCATGGAAAGCTTGAACCGCTTGTTCGTGATTGCTTTTTGCACAACGTCCGGATTTTCTCTGATAAATTTGATATCCAACATGTTCCCTCCCTATCCCTTGACGACCCCTAACGGCCTCATCCGGCAGACCTTTTTTGATATTCCTGCCTGGTGGACCACGTTCACCACTTGACCGACGTCTTTATATGCCTCGGGCACTTCTTCGGCGAGCGTGCCCCTGCCCGCTGCCATCACAACGATACCTTTATTTAATAGTTCTTTTGCGACAGACCGGCCGCGGCAGGCGTTCACGGCAGCGGTCCGCGAAAGGACCCTGCCGGCGCCATGGCATGTCGAGTAAAAAGTTTCTTCTGCTTTATCGGTGCCGGCCAAAAGATACGAAGCCCTGCCCATATCGCCCGGGATAATGACCGGCTGGCCTATTTCTTTATACCGTGAAGGCAGGTCAGGGTGGCCGGGCCCGAACGCGCGCGTTGCGCCTTTCCGGTGCACGCACAGCATTTTTTCCTTACCGTCGATGGTGTACTTTTCGAATTTTGCGATATTGTGCGCGATATCATAGACCAATGACATACCCAGATCGGCAACGCTTCTCTTAAAAAATTTTTCGAATACTTCCCTGGCCAGATGCATAAGGCATTGCCGGTTATTCCACGCGTAGTTGGCAGCGCACTTCATCGCGCCTATATACGCCCGGCCTTCCGGCGACTTGACCGGGGCGCAGGAAAGCTGCCGGTCAGGAACCGCGATATTGAATTTCGAAAGCCCCTTGACCATGCCGATGGCGTAATCGTCGCATATCTGGTATCCGAACCCGCGCGAACCGGAATGCAGCATGACGACCACCTGGCCTTTCTCCATGCCGAACACCGAAGCAGCCCTTTCGTCATAGATCTCTTCGACGACCTGGACCTCAAGAAAATGATTGCCGCTTCCCAACGTCCCGGATTGACGTTTGCCCCGCTCATATGCCCGCTCCGAAACCATATCAGGATCTGCTCCGTCCATGCGGCCTTTTTCCTCGGTATGTTTCAGATCCTCTTGCGTGCCGTATCCCCGGGCTATGGCCCATTGAGAACCGTTGATCAAAATCTTCTTTTCTTCGGCCGCCGTCACCCTGATCTTCCCTTCAGACCCGACACCGGCAGGGATGTTATTGAAAAGAGCCGTCAAAAGGTCTTTGATGCGCGGCCTGACATCATCCGCCGTCAGATCGGTCCGCATAAGCCTGACGCCGCAATTTATATCGTACCCGACCCCTCCGGGCGTGACCACGCCGCCTGCCTCGATATCCGTCGCCACGACACCGCCGATCGGAAGCCCGTATCCCCAATGGATATCCGGCATGGCAAGGGAATATTTTACGATACCCGGCAAATGGGCCGCATTGGCAACCTGCTGGGGCGCCTTGTCGCGGCGGATATCCTTCATGAGCGTCTCGTCGGCATAAATAACGCCGGGGACCTTCATGCCCGGCATAGAGCTCTTCGGGATGCGCCAGCGGTAATCATCGATCTTTTCGAACGGGCCTTCCCAGATATTCATATATCAAATATGATCTCTACCCCAAACACGCCGTTCTCTTCCCTGATCGTCAGGTCATGGAAGGTAACGGCCTTTATCTCGGTTTTTAAACGGTTCCTGTTTTCACCCACATGACGGCCGTAAACACGCGCCGTAAGCCTGTCCTGGTCCACCGTAAGGACCTCGAACCTGGAAAATATTATGCCCTTGGTATAAAAATTATAGAGAAGCTCATCGAGCCACCTGACCAGCAGCAACTCGGCCGGCGTACCGGTGAGCGTGATATCCATAGACAGGCTGGTCGTAATACCGTCGAGATCGGCTATGATATCGAACATGCCGAAAGCGGCGTTCGCAAAAAGCTCCTTAAGATCTCGGCCGTTCGCCCTGATAGCGATATCCGCCGTATGAGGAATGAGTTTGTAACGTTCCATGCTAATCAATGTTTTGCGCAGAGGGCGCGGGATTTTGCGTCTATCGATCCCAAAAGAGAATTAAACGATCTTACGAACGCGTCCAGCCCGTCTTTCAGCAATGTATCACAAACGGCGTTCACGTCGATACCGGCGCGCGCAAGGCGGGATATTACATATTTTGCTTTTGTGGCGTCGCCGGTGATGGTCTCGTTGACGTCCCCGTGATCGAAAAATGCCGCAAGGGTCTTATCGGGCACGGTATTGACGGTATGTCTGCCCAGAAGCTCTTCGACATATTTAATATCGCTGTAAAGCGGGTTTTTAGTGCCGGTCGAGGCCCAGAGGGCGCGCTGCGGAAGGGCGCCCTGCCGTTCCAGTTGTTTGAATTCTTTGGTGGAAAAAAGCTGGAGATAGCGGCTGTAAATAATATGGGTATTCGCGACCGCCGGCCGGCCCCTGAGCGCGGCAAGATTTTTTCGCACGGCCTCATTCGGCTGTCCCGCCATTTTTTCTTCAAGGACTGCATCGATAAACGTGTCGATGCGGCTTACGAAAACGCTGGCTACCGAAGAGACGTTCCGGCAATTGCCGCCCCGTGCCGCCCAAGCCCGTATCCCTTTAAGATAGGCCTCTGCCGTATGGATATACTGATTAAGCGAAAAGATGAGCGTTGCATTGATATTGATCCCCCGGCCGACGAGCTCTTCTATCGCGGCAATGCCTTCCGGCGTGGCAGGGATCTTGAACATGACGTTCGGCATATCGACTTTTGCATGCAGGCGTTCGCAGTCCGCGATTGTCTCTTTTGTCTTCAGCGCTAATGTAGGGTCGACCTCCAGGTTCACAAAACCGTCCCTCCTGCCGGTCGTCTCGTAGACAGGCAGGAACAGGCTGGCGGCATCCTTTACATCCTGGACCGTAAGTTCGTCGTAAATATCGCGGGCCGGCCTGCCCTTCTCAGCGAGCGCGATAATGGCGGCGTCATATTCGCTGCTTTTACTGATCGCATTGTCAAATATGGTGGGATTTGAGGTCAGCCCCATGACGCCCTTCCCGATCAATTCCTGAAGCGCGCCCGACTTAAGAAGAGGCCGATTGATATTATCAAGCCAGATACTTTGCCCGAAGGCATTAAGATCGTGTAATACTGTTTTTATCATGGCGTTTGTTTCCGTATGCCTTTATTATAATATGAATCCCGATTTTACCATAGTAAAATCGGGATTCATATGTAGAACGTTCGCATTCTACTTCTTCATATCGTTCGAAATGGCAACCGGTATGTGTTATAATAATCTATGCAATACGACCCCTTTCAACAACGGGCCATCGAACACATCAGTCAGGGCCATTCGGTCATCGTTTCGGCGCCGACCGGCGCCGGAAAGACCGTTATCGCTGAACATGTCATCAACGAGTGCCTTGCCAAAAATTCGAGCGCCATCTATACGGCACCGATCAAGGCCTTGTCTAACCAGAAATTCCGCGATTTCCAGCACCTGTATAAGGATAAGATCGGCATCCTGACCGGCGATGTGAGCATCAACGCCGCCGCCCCGATCCTCATCATGACGACCGAGATATTCCGCAACAAGGTCCTCGAAAACGACGGGAGCCTGGAATGTTACTCCTGGATAATCTTCGACGAGATACATTATCTCGACGATTACGAACGCGGCACGGTCTGGGAAGAATCGCTGATCTTTCTGCCGAAACATATGAACATGCTTGCCCTGTCCGCGACGATCCCCAATATCGGCGAATTCGCGGCGTGGCTTACCGCGATCCACAAGAAACCGATCAAGGTCATCGCCGAGGACAAACGCCCGGTCCCGCTCCATTTTTTCTACCAATACGACGGAACGATCGTCGACCATATGGCGAAACTCAAGCGCCTCGGGTTCGGGAGGAACGACTATTATCATTACAAGGGCAGGCATATCCATAAAGACCTGTATCACAAACAGAACCGGTCTTCCTCGCTTATCAGGCATCTCCAGACCGGCGGCAGGCTGCCGTGTATCTATTTCGTTTTTTCGCGCAAACGCTGCGAATATCTGGCCGAAGAGATCTCGGGGTTTAACTTCCTGACCGGGGAGGAGAGCCGCGTGATACGCGAGATGTACGAAAATCTTCTCGTTAAATTCGGCCTTACGGCCGAAAAAAGCGCCCTCATCCTCCAACCCCTTGTCGAACGGGGCATTGCGTATCATCACGCCGGGATGCTGCCGACCTTAAAAGAGGTCGTTGAGCGTCTTTTTACGAGCAAGCTTATCAAGGTCATCTTCACCACCGAGACCTTTGCCCTCGGCATCAATATGCCGGCGCGCACGGTCGTGTTCGACGATCTTAGAAAATTCTACGGTCAGTTCCACCGTGTCATGCGCACGCGCGATTTTTACCAGATGGCAGGCCGCGCCGGAAGGCGCGGGATCGATCCCGAAGGGTACGTCTATACGCGCGTATCGCACCAGGTCTCGCCCGAAGAGCTCCACGCAGCCATTTACGGGAATTATGAAAAAGTAAAAAGCCGTTTCAATCTCGCCTACGCGACTATCCTGAACCTCTACGGCCGTTACGGCGAAAAACTTTATGACATCTATCCCCTGTCGTTCCATTTTTATCAGGAAAAGGCGAAGGGGAAGGAAAAGGCACTCCACTTCCTGCGCCAGAAGGTCCGCCTCTTGGAGGACCTCGGCTACATCGAGAACGGACGGCTTTCCGAGAAGGGTTCGTTCGCCCGGGCCGTATACGGCTACGAGCTCGCCCTCGGCGAGCTGTATGCCGACGGCACGCTCGAAAAGCTTTCGGTTCATGAGCTCGGCATACTCTCGATCGCCCTGGTCTTCGAACCGCGCAAGATATCGGAGATGCCTCCTCTCCATAAGGACGCTCGCAAGCTCTTTTACCTGACGGCCAAGCTCATGAAGGATATCCAGAACAAAGAAAAAAGGATGGGGATACTGCCCAGTAAAAGTTTTTTCTACCATTTATCGGCGAGCCTGGCGGCATGGATGCAGAACGAGCCGTTCGACAGGATCCTCAGCTTCTCCAATGCCGACGAAGGCGAGCTCATCCGCTACTTCCGCATGACGATCCAGATACTCCGCGAGATACTCGAGGCACAGGTCTCTCCCAATCTCAAAAAGAACCTCAAGACAGCGATCGCCCTCATAAACCGCGATATCGTCGACGCGGAAAAACAACTGCGCATAGAATGACGTTATGGCGGGATAATGCTCCTTGCGCTTTTTTAAGGATTTCCGTATAATAAACACATGGCCCGCCAGTCGTGGGGAACGAAATTAGGCATCATCATGGCCGTTGCCGGCAGCGCCGTCGGATTGGGGAACTTTTTACGCTTCCCGGTCCAGGCGGCCTCGAACGGCGGCGGCGCCTTCATGATCCCCTACTTTATATCCTTTCTCCTCCTCGGCCTGCCGCTCATGTGGGTGGAATGGACCCTCGGCCGTTACGGAGGCGGGTTCGGGCACGGCACAGCGCCCGGGATATTTCACAGCATCTGGCAAAAAAACCGTTTTATCAAATATTTCGGCATCATCGGCATATTCGGGCCGCTCCTTATATTGATCTATTACGTCTACATCGAATCCTGGACACTCGGATACAGTATTTTTTCCCTCCTTCAGCACTATTATGCGGCGCATGACCAGGCTGCCATGCAAAGTTTTCTGAAAAGTTACCAGGGGCTCGAAAAGAACGGTTCTTTTTCAAACATGCTGCCTGCCTATATCTTTTTTCTCGTCACCTTTATTCTTAATATCGCCGTTCTTGCCTACGGGATCAAGGGAGGTATCGAAAAACTGTGTAACATCGCCATGCCGGTCCTTTTCGTATGCGGTTTTATACTCATGGTCCGCGTGCTGACCTTGGGTACGCCGGACCCGGCGCGACCGGCCTGGAACCTTTCCAACGGCATGGGGTTTCTGTGGAACCCTCAATTCTCTGCCTTAAAAGACGCTAAGGTCTGGCTTGCCGCTGCCGGGCAGATTTTCTTTACCTTGAGCGTAGGCATCGGCGTTATCCTGACCTACGCCAGTTATCTGAAAAAAGCGGACGATGTCGTATTATCCGGCATTACGGCGGCCAGCACCAATGAAGTTGCCGAGGTCATCCTGGGCAGCAGCATCGTTATCCCGGCCGCCTTCGCCTTTTTCGGGCCGCAGGGAACTGCCGAGGTCGCCGCCAGCGGCGCGTTCAATCTCGGATTTGTCACGATGCCGCTTATATTCGAAAAAATGGCCTTTGGCCAGTTCTTCGGTTTTATCTGGTTCCTCTTGCTGTTCCTCGCCGGCATTACCTC